>NZ_JBEKCZ010000022.1:0-37687 GCF_050014615.1 Bradyrhizobium sp.
GGATGACATGCCGTGGTCGGTCAAGATGCCAAACGAAAGGAGTTGCATTAGATAGATCGGGTAGCTGAACCGGCCGATGATATCGTCGGTGAAACCGCCGGGGAAGGGCGGTCTGGCGGCGGAAACGAAGGCTGGACGACGCAGGGTGCTTGAGCACTTCCGCGCTGATCACGGTGATAAGCCGCACGCCACGAGTCAGGCGCCGCACATGCAAGCGGTGATGCTGCAGATCGACGGCTCCGCCAACGCCAAACGCAACTGGCTCAAGCATGTCGCTGGCATGTTCATATTCGCCGAGGAAACCGGCTTGCGCGTCGATAACCCCTGTCGCGGTTTCAAGCGACCGAAGCCGCCGAAGACGGACGGCTTCCATAGCTGGACCGATGGCGAGATCGCGCAATATCGCGCCTATTGGAGGTACGGGACGATGCAGCGCCTTGTCATGGAATTGGCGGTCGAGACATCGGCTCGCCGTGGCGATGTTACCCGGCTCGGCCCCGAGCACCTGAGCAACGGGCGATTTGAGTTTCAGCACAACAAGAATGGCGTCGATGTCTCGTTCCCGGTGTCGGCAGAGTTGCAGGCGGCTATCGGCGCCATGCCCAACACCAACCAGTCGACCTTCCTACACACGAAGGCTGGTGAGGCGCGATCCGCAAAGGCGCTCGGCAATGACTTCCGTGAATGGTGCGACAAGGCCAAGCTGCCGGATCATTGCGGTATGCACGGCTTGCGCAAAGGCTGTCTGCGCATCATGGCAGAAGCCGGATGCAACATTTTGGAGCTGCAATCACGCAGCGGTCATCTCACTTTGAGCGAGCTGCAAAAGTACATCGACAAGGCCGACAAACGTTTCGCGGCAGATCGTGCCGCTGAGAAGGTTATCGAGCACAAGGCGAAGCAAGAAACTGGACGGAAAATCGCAGCCTGATTGTCTAACTTTTTTAGGAAGACTGTCTAACCGGCCGTAAGCCATTGAGATTATAGCGTATTGGCGATCCCAGCAGGATTCGAACCTGCAACCCACGGAGTAGAAATCCGTTACTCTATCCAGTTGAGCTATGGGACCGTAACTTCTGAACACCAAGCCTTAGCGAACCAGGCTTTTAAGAACCAAGCCTTCATAGCATTGCCAATATGAAAAATCCGCTTCCCGGCCAAGCCCGTTCCGAACCATTTTCGGCGATCGGGCGACCAAGCGAGGCGGTGGACCGTTGCATCAGGTCGGCCCGCAACGCAATGATATCTGCCACGGCCGACAGGCGGCCGGTGGCCCGGATTTGTCACCGTCGTGTCGCATGCGACTTTTTCGCTATCCCGTTCCGCGGCCATGAGTCCGTCACCTTTTAGCGCACTTCTATTCGCCACGCGGCGTTCGTCCGCGTCAGGGAGCTCCACATGATTGGTTTGGTTCGCGCCGCGACACTTTGCGCCACGCTGGCGTTCGGCCTGGTCACAGCCCAGGCGGCCGACAAGGCCTTCAAACGCGACGATCTGGCCGATTCGGCGATCAAGCTGGAGGCCCAGATCAAGAGCGAGGCGGGTCCGGTCGCCAAGTCAGGGGCGAATTTGCGAACCGATGCCGACGCCGCCTTCAAACGCAGCGATTTCCGGAGCGGCCTGCAGATCCTGGGGCAAATCGCCGCCACCACGCCGGATGACAGCGCCAACTGGCTGCGGCTGGCCCGCACCATTTTCCAGATTCGCCCCTCCAACAGCAGCGAACAGACCTTCCTTTTGGAGCGCGCCTCGACTGCGGCCTACATCGCCTATCAACGTGCCGCCAATGCCGGCGATGAGGCGGACGCGCTCGCCGTGCTCGGTCGCGCGCTGTCCGAGCGCAAGCTGTGGCGCCCGGCGCTCGATGTGCTGCGGCTGTCGCTCGATCAGCGCGAGGTCGCCGATGTGCGCGGCCAGTATGAAAAAATGCGCGACGAACACGGTTTCCGGCTGCTGGATTATACCGTCGATTCCGACTCGGCCTCGCCGCGGGCCTGTTTCCAGTTCTCCGAGGACCTCGCCAAGCGCACCGATTTCGCGCCGTTCCTGGCGTTGGCGGGCAGCGACAAGCCGGCCCTGTCGTCGGAAGCAAAGCAGCTTTGCGTCGACGGGCTTAAACACGGCGAACGCTACAACATCAATCTGCGCGCCGGGCTGCCGTCCACCGTGAAGGAAACCCTGCCGAAATCGGCTGAATTCAACATCTATGTGCGTGACCGCAAACCGTTCGTCCGCTTTACCGGCCGCGCCTATGTGCTGCCGCGTACCGGCCAGCGCGGCATTCCCCTGGTCAGCGTCAATACGCCGGCGGTGACGGTCGACGTATTCCGGATCGGGGACCGCAACCTGATCAATACCGTGATTGACAGCGACTTTCAGCAGAGTCTCAGCAAATATCAGCTTTCCAGCCTCGGCGATGAGCGCGGCGTCAAGGTCTGGTCCGGGGAGATGGCGACCGCGACCACGCTCAACCAGGACGTCACCACGGCGTTTCCGGTCGATCAGGCGATCGGCGATTTGCAGCCGGGCGTTTACGTCATGACCGCGGCCCCCAAGGGGCCGGGCAGCGACGATGACGGTTCGCTGGCAACCCAGTGGTTCATCGTTTCGGATCTGGGCCTCACGGCATTTTCGGGCAATGACGGCATCCATGTCTTCGTCAATTCGCTGGCATCGACGGAGGCGGTTGCCAAGGCCGAGGTGCGGCTGGTCGCGCGCAACAACGAGATTCTGGCGACCCGCAAAACTGACGATTCCGGTCACGTGTTGTTCGAGGCTGGCCTTGCGCGCGGCGAGGGCGGTCTTTCGCCGGCGCTTTTGACCGTCACCAGTGAGAAGGCCGACTATGCCTTTCTCAGCCTGAAGTCCAATGCCTTCGATCTCAGCGATCGCGGCGTGTCCGGCCGCGCCGTGCCTGCGGGCGCCGATGCCTTTGTCTATGCCGAACGCGGCGTCTATCGCTCCAACGAGACGGTGTATCTGACCGCACTGCTG
Source organism: Bradyrhizobium sp. (assembly GCF_050014615.1). Classification (GTDB taxonomy): domain Bacteria; phylum Pseudomonadota; class Alphaproteobacteria; order Rhizobiales; family Xanthobacteraceae; genus Bradyrhizobium. The sequence continues at coordinate 2,995 of NZ_JBEKCZ010000022.1, forward strand.
CGCGACGGCCAGGGCAATGCCTTGACCGGTGGGCCGCTGACGCTGGTGATCGAGCGTCCCGACGGCGTCGAGTTCCGCCGTGCAGTCCTGACCGATCAGGGCGCGGGCGGCAGAACGCTGGCGGTATTGCTCAATTCCGCGGTTCCGACCGGGACCTGGCGGGTGCGGGCCTTCACCGATCCGAAGGCCTCCGCGGTGGGCGAAACCACCTTCATGGTCGAGGATTACATCCCCGAGCGGATCGAATTCGACTTATCAGCGAAGGATAAGCAGATCAAAGCTGATCTTCCTGTAGAACTTAAAGTGGACGGCCATTTTCTGTATGGCGCGCCGGCCTCGGGCTTGCAGCTCGAGGGCGACATGCTGGTCGCCCCGGCGGCGGAACGGCCGGGTTTTGCCGGCTACCAGTTCGGCGTCGCTGACGAGGAAACCGCCAGCAACGAACGCACGCCGATCGAGAATCTGCCGGAAGCCGATGCCAATGGTGTTGCGACCTTCCCGGTCGGCCTGCCCAAGCCGCCGTCCTCGACGCGACCGCAGGAAGCCCAGATATTCATTCGGATGGCGGAAGCCGGCGGCCGCGCGGTCGAGCGTAAACTGGTGCTGCCGGTCGCGCCCGCCACCACGATGATCGGCGTCAAGCCTCTGTTCAGCGACAAGAGCGTCGCGGAAGGCGACAAGGCCGGTTTCGACGTGGTGTTCGTCGCGCCCGACGGTAAGCCGCTGGCACGCGATGGCCTGCGCTATGAGTTGTTGAAGATCGAATCCCGTTATCAGTGGTACCGCCAGAGTTCGTCCTGGGACTATGAGCCGGTCAAATCGACCAGCCGCGTCGCCGATGGCGATCTGACGGTTGCCGCCGACAAGCCGTCGCGCATCACGCTGTCGCCGCAGCCCGGCCGCTATCGCCTCGACGTCAAATCGACCGATGCCGATGGGCCGCTGACGTCGGTGCAGTTCGATGTCGGCTGGTATTCCGATGGGAGCGCCGATACGCCCGATCTTTTGGAAACCTCCGTCGACAAGCCTGAGTATCAGTCCGGCGACACCATGGTGGTTTCAGTCAACGCCCGCTCCGCCGGCAAGCTGACCATCAACGTGCTGGGCGACCGGCTGCTGACCACCCAGTCCACCGACGTCAAGGAGGGCACCGCGCAGGTCAAGATTCCCGTCGGCAAGGATTGGGGCACCGGCGCCTATGTGGTGGCGACGCTGCGCCGTCCGCTTGATGCCGCGGCTCTGCGGATGCCCGGCCGGGCGATTGGGCTGAAATGGTTCGGCATCGACAAGAAGACCCGCACGCTGGAGGTCAAGCTTTCGCCGCCGGCTCTGGTGCGTCCGAACACCACCCTGAAATTGCCGGTCAAATTGGGCGGATTAAGCCCAGGCGAAGACGCCAAGATCGTCGTCGCCGCCGTCGACGTCGGCATTCTCAATTTGACCAATTACAAGCCGCCGGCGCCGGATGACTACTATCTCGGCCAGCGCCGCATGACGTCGGAAATCCGCGATCTCTATGGGCAATTGATCGACGGCATGCAGGGCACCCGCGGTCAGCTCAAGACCGGCGGCGATGGCGCCGGCGCGGAATTACAAGGCAGTCCGCCGACCCAGAAGCCGCTGGCGCTATATTCCGGCATCGTCACCGTCGCAGCCGACGGCATCGCCGAAATCAGCTTCGATATTCCGGAGTTCGCCGGCACGGCCCGGGTGATGGCGGTGGCTTGGACCGCGACCAAACTCGGTCGCGCCACGTCAGATGTGACGGTGCGCGATCCCGTGGTGCTGACGGCGACGCTGCCGCGCTTCCTGCTCAATGGCGATCACGGCACCATGAGTTTCGATCTCGACAACGTCGAGGGCGCACCCGGAGATTACACCGTCAACGTCACGGCGTCGGGACCGGTGAAGGTCTCCGGCAATCCCTCAACGACCGTGAAGCTGGCTGCGAAACAGCGAACCTCGATGTCGCTGGCGCTCGATGCCAGCTATGCCGGAACCGCGCAGTTCGATGTCGGTATCAAGGGACCCAACGGCCTGACGCTGGCGCGGCATTATGCGCTCGACGTCAAGCCTGCGACGCAAATCCTGGCGCGCCGCTCGATCCGGACACTGGCCAAGGGCGAGAGCCTGACCCTGACCTCCGATATGTTCTCGGATCTGGTGCAGGGCACCGGTGGCGTCTCGCTGTCCGTCAGCCTGTCGACGGCGCTCGATGCCGCCACCATCCTCAAAGCGCTGGATCGATATCCGCATGGCTGTTCGGAACAGATCACCAGCCGCGCCATGCCGCTGCTCTATGTCAACGATCTGGCGGCCGGTGCTCATCTCGCGATGGATACCGAGGTCGATCAGCGCATCAAGGACGCCATCGATCGGCTGCTGGCGCGGCAAGGTTCGAACGGGTCGTTCGGACTGTGGTCGGCCGGTGGCGATGACGCCTGGCTCGACGCCTATGTCACGGACTTCCTGACCCGCGCCCGCGAAAAGGGATTTGCGGTGCCGGATGTGCTGTTCAAGAGCGCGCTCGACCGGATCCGCAATTCCGTCGTCAATGCCAACGAGCCCGAAAAGGACGGCGGGCGGAATCTCGCTTATGGGCTCTACGTGCTGGCCCGCAACGGAACTGCTCCGATCGGGGACCTGCGTTATCTCGCCGATACCAAGCTGAACAATCTGGCGACCCCGATTGCGAAATCGCAATTGGCGGCGGCGCTGGCGCTGGTCGGCGACAAGGGCAGGGCGGAGCGGGTCTATGCCGCGGCCCTCGAAAGCCTGACGCCGAAACCGGTGCTGGAGTTTGGCCGGGTCGATTACGGCAGCGCCTTGCGCGATGCCGCGGCCCTGGTTTCGCTGGCCAGCGAAGGCAACGCGCCGCGCGCGACGCTGACGCAGGCGGTCGCGCGCGTCGAAGTGGCGCGCGGGCTGACGCCCTACACCTCGACCCAGGAAAATGCCTGGCTGGTGCTGGCGTCACGCGCGCTGTCGAAGGAAACCATGGCGCTCGATATCGATGGCGCTCCGATCAAGACCGCGCTTTATCGCAGCTACAAGGCGGCCGAGATGGCGGGCAAGCCGATCAAGATCACCAATACCGGCGATGCGCCGGTGCAGGCAGTGGTTTCCGTGAGCGGCGCGCCGGTCACACCCGAGCCCGCCGCATCGAACGGCTTCAAGATCGAGCGCAATTATTTCACGCTCGATGGCAAGCCGGCCGATGTGTCGAAAGCCAGGCAGAACGACCGCTTCGCCGTGGTGCTGAAGATCACCGAGGCCAAGCCGGAATACGGTCACATCATGGTGTCGGATTATCTGCCGGCCGGTCTCGAGATCGACAATCCGCATCTGGTCTCGTCAGGTGAAACCGGCACGCTGGACTGGATCGAGGACGGCGAGGAGCCTGAGAATACCGAATTCCGCGATGACCGCTTTACCGCCGCGATCGATCGCGCCAGCGACGACAAGGCTGTGTTCACAGTCGCCTATGTGGTGCGCGCGGTATCTCCCGGCAAATATGTGCTGCCGCAGGCCTATGTCGAGGACATGTATAACCCCTCGCGCTATGGCCGCTCCGGCACCGGCTCGGTCGAGGTGCGTCCGGCCAAATGAGCGCAACGAGCGCCATAATACCGGTTGTACGCCGCCAGCGCCGCTGGCGACGGCTTAGGCTGGCAGGGGCGGTGTCCGTCGCGGCCGGCTTGTTCCTGATCGGCTCGTTCGCCGCATGGGTGGTCTCGCTGGGGCCATTGCCGCTGGCGCAGGCCCGGCAGGTCTCCACGACGGTGGTCGATCGCAACGGCAAGCTGCTGCGCGCCTATGCGATGACCGACGGCCGCTGGCGGTTGCCGGTCGATGCGAAGACCAATGTCGATCCGGGCTACCTCAAGCTGCTGATCGCTTACGAGGACCGACGCTTCCGGTTTCATGCCGGCGTCGATCCGTTTGCGCTCGGCCGCGCCGCGCTTCAACTCGTCACCCGCGGCCACATCGTCTCCGGTGGCTCCACCATCACGATGCAGCTGGCGCGGCTGATGGAGCCGCGGCGGGAGCGGTCGGTGTATGCCAAGCTGCGGCAGATGGTGCGCGCGCTCGAAATCGAGCGGCAACTGACCAAAGACCAGATACTCGATCTGTATCTGGCGCTGGCGCCGTATGGCGGCAATCTCGAGGGCATTCGCGCGGCCTCGATCGCCTATTTCGGCAAGGAGCCGAAACGGTTGTCGCTGGCGGAATCGGCGCTGTTGGTGGCCCTGCCGCAATCGCCGGAAAACCGACGGCTGGACCGTTATCCCGACGTCGCACATGCGGCGCGCGACCGCGTGCTCGATCGCATGGTGGAAGACGGCCACGTGTCCGCAGAAGACGCGGCTCAGGCCAAGGAAGTGCCGGTGCCGCGGCTGCGCAAACCGATGCCCATTCTCGCCCCGCACTCCGCCGATCAGGCCGTCGCGACCGTGAAAGATATGCCGTTGATCAGGCTGACGCTGGATTCCGGCCTGCAAAAAAATCTCGAAGCCCTGGCGCGCGACCGCGCGATCGCGCTCGGCCCGAATATTTCCGTGGCCATCATCGCGGTGGACAATGACAGCGCTGACGTGCTGGCCCGGGTCGGCTCGCCGGATTATTTCGATGACCGGCGTGCAGGGCAGGTCGACATGACCCGGGCCGTGCGCTCGCCGGGATCGACGCTGAAGCCGTTTATCTATGGCCTGGCGTTCGAGGATGGCTTCGTTCACCCGGAAAGTCTGATCGATGATCGGCCGATCCGCTTTGGCTCTTACGCGCCGGAAAATTTCGACATGACCTTTCAGGGCACGGTGCCGGTGCGCAAGGCGCTGCAGATGTCGCTGAACGTGCCGGCCATTGCGCTGCTCGATCGCGTCGGCGCGAGCCGGCTGTCGTCCCGGCTGAAACAGGCCGGAGCCAATCTGGTATTGCCGAAAGACGAAGCGCCGGGGCTAGCGATGGGTCTCGGCGGCGTCGGCATCACCTTGCAGGATCTGGTGCAACTCTATGGCGGGCTGGCGCGGCTCGGCAGCACCCGGCCGCTGCGCGAGGTCATGTCTGCGAACGACGCGGCCCGCGAATCCCTGCGGCTGATGGACCCTGTCGCAGCGTGGCAGGTCGGCAATGTGCTGATCGGGACGCCGCCGCCGGAGAACGCCGTGCATAACCGCATCGCCTTCAAGACCGGCACCAGCTATGGCTACCGCGATGCGTGGTCGATCGGCTTCGACGGCCGCATCACCATCGGGGTCTGGGTCGGACGACCCGATGGTGCACCCGCGCCAGGTATTGTCGGCCGCACCGCCGCGGCGCCGATCCTGTTCGATGCCTTCGCCCGCACTGGAAAACTGCCGGTGCCGCTGCCGAAGCCGCCGAAGGGAACGCTGGTTGCGAGCAACGCCAAGCTTCCGCTGCCGCTGCGCCGATTTCGGCCGGTGGGAGAACTGGTCCGGACCGGCGGCGAGCAGGCGCCGCACATCCAGTTTCCGCTGAACGGCTCGCGGATCGATGCCGCGGGCTTGGACGGTGCGCCATTTTCCGCGATGCCGGTTAAGGTCGCCGGCGGCGTGCTTCCGATGACAATGCTCGTCAACGGTGTAGCGGTGGGTGAAATCGACGGCCGCCGCCAGCGCCTGGTCGATCCGCCCGGCCCGGGCTTTGCCAGGCTGACCGTGATCGATGCCACGGGCGCCGCGGACACAGTCGTGGTAAGAATTCAGTAGCGGCGCGCTAACCGGTTGTCCGGATGGTGGTTTCGGCGTATGCGAAACCAATGGCCGAAACCTATGCCCGACCCCGATTTGGAGCACCGCGTGAGCCGAAAAACCGGGTAAATCCGGGCAACAGGCTTGTCTACGTGATCGATTTTGTGACGGGCAGTCATGTCCGGGCGATCGCGTTTTTGGCCTTGTGCGGGTTTTTGTTGTTCCTGCCCGGATTTTTCAACATTCCGCCGATCGATCGCGACGAAGCACGGTTCGCGCAGGCGACCAAACAAATGGTCGAGACCGGCGATTTCGTCGACATCCGCTTCCAGGACGAGGTGCGCTACAAGAAGCCGGTCGGCATCTATTGGATGCAGGCGGCCGCGGTTGAAACCGCATCAATGTTGGGGCTGCCGCGGGCGCAGGTTCGCGTTTGGCTATACCGCGTTCCCTCCCTGATCGGCGCGATCGGGGCTGTGCTTTTGACTTACTGGACGGCGCTGGCGTTTGTCACCCGGCGCGGCGCGGTACTGGCGGCGCTCATGCTGTGCAGTTCGGTCCTGCTCGGCGTCGAAGCGCGGCTTGCCAAAACCGATGCGATGCTGCTGCTGACAGTCGTTGCGGCGATGGGCGCACTGGCGCGGGTCTATCTGTCCTGGCAGCGCGGCGAGGATCCCGCGCATCCGCCGTGGACGTGGCCGGCGATCTTCTGGACCGCGCTCGCGGGCGGCATCCTGCTCAAGGGGCCGCTGATCCTGATGTTCGTGGTGCTGACGATCGCCACGCTGGCGATCCTCGACCGCTCGGCGGCGTGGCTTTGGCGCCTGCGGCCGATATGGGGCCTGATGTGGATGCTGGTCCTGGTGCTGCCCTGGTTCGTCGCGATCTTCTGGCGCGCCGGCGAAGCCTTCTTTTCGGATTCGCTCGGCGGCGACATGTTGAGCAAGCTTTCGGCGCAGGAATCTCACGGCGCACCACCTGGGGTCTATCTGCTGCTGTTCTGGGTGACGTTTTGGCCGGGCGCGCCGCTGGCGGGAATGGCGGTGCCGGCGGTCTGGCGGGCGCGGCGAGAACCCGCGGCGCAGTTCCTGCTGGCCTGGTTGGTTCCTTCCTGGATCGTGTTCGAACTGGTGCTGACCAAACTGCCGCATTATGTGCTGCCGCTCTATCCGGCGATCGCCATCCTGACGGTCGGCGCATTGGAGCGTCGTGTGCTGTCGCGATCATGGCTGATGCGCGGCGCGGCCTGGTGGTTCGTCATTCCTGCCCTGACGTCTGTCGTTGCCGTGGTCGGAGCGGTCACGCTGACGCGCCAGCCGGTATTTCTGGCATGGCCGTTCGTGGCGGCGGCGCTGATTTTCGGACTGTTCGCGTGGTGGCTCTATGACGACAATCGCGCCGAACGCTCGCTGCTGACCGCCGTGGTGTCCGCGATGTTCCTGGCTGTCGCCATCTACGGCGTCGTGGTGCCGGCCCTGACGCCGCTGTTCCCGAGCGCCGAGATTGCGCGGGCGCTGCGCAACGTCGTCTGTGTCGGACCGAAAGCCGCCGCGGCAGGCTTTCACGAGCCCAGTCTGGTCTTCATGACCGATACCTCGACGCTGCTGACGGATGGATCGGGGGCCGCGGATTTCCTTGGACAAGGCAGTTGCAGATTTGCGCTGGTGGAGCAGCGCTCGGAGCGCGGATTTGCGCAGCGCGCCGAAGCGATCGGGTTGCGTTACGATGTTGCCGCCCGTGTCGACGGCTATAACATTTCACAGGGCAGGGCGATTTCCATCGCCATCTTCCGCTCCGAAGGCACGGAGTAATATGTCAGCTCCAACCGGCGTCAGCGAAGCTTCGCATTATTTCTTACAAGTGTTCGATGGGGCGCGGCGCTCGTTCGCCGGGCTTGTGCGTGCGCCATCGTCACCGCGGTGCGCCGAGGCGGCCGCCAGGTTATGGAGGCACGTCGCCTTGCTGCTCGCCATCGGCGCATTGGTCGTCGTTGGATTGATGGTTTTCGTGGATGCGTGGGAGATCAACCTGATGCCGCCGCGCGGAGCCGCGAGCCTTTGGCCGGCGCGCTTGCTGACCGATTTCGGGAAGGACGCCTATGTGATCGGAGCGCTCGGGTTGGCGCTGGCGATCGTCGCGCTGGTTTTGCCGCGATCGCGGGCGAATTTTCGCTCGCGTTTGCTCGGCTTCGGAACGCGGGTCGAATATCTGTTTTTTGCGGTGCTGGTTCCGGTGCTCGCGGGCGAGGTCATCAAATGGATCGTAGGGCGTGGCCGGCCGTTCGTGGGGGGCAAAGCCGATGTCTTCAACTTCGTTCCCTTCAATGGGACCGAAGCGCATTTCAGTTTCCCGTCCGCGCATTCGATCACGGCGTTTGCGCTGGCCTTTGCGGTTGGTGCGCTCTGGCCGCGGGCGCGGGTGGCGATGTTCTTCTATGCCGTCGTGATCATATCCACACGCCTGGTGCTGCTGGCGCATCATCCGAGCGACGTCACCGCCGGGGCGATCATCGGGTTGGTCGGCGCTATGGCCGTGCAATACTGGTTCGCCGTGCGCGAGCTCGGCTTCGCCATTCGCGGCGATGGGGAAATCGTCCCGTTTTCAAGACATTAACCGGGTGTCTTAAAAGGGTTGCCCGCGGCCCGCTGGCCCCATAAGAAGCGCACGTCACGCTGGCCGGACGGCGCTCGCTTGCCGGCTAACTCAAACCATGAGCCCTGATTTGCCGTCCTCCGACACCGCCGTGGCCGTCTCCATCGTTGTTCCCGTACGCAACGAGGCCGAGAACGTGGCGCCGCTGATCGCCGAGATCGCCGCCGCCCTCGACGGTCGGTGGGTCTATGAAATCATCTATGTCAATGACGGCTCGACCGATGCGACGGCTGAGCGGCTGATGGCGATCATGAAGCAGCGTGGAAATCTGCGCCAGATCCGCCACGCGGCCTCCTCAGGCCAGTCCGCGGCGGTGCGCAGCGGGGTCCGCGCCGCGCGCGGCACCATCGTGGCGACGCTCGATGGCGACGGGCAAAACAATCCGGCGTTTCTGCCGGATTTGATTGCGGCGATCGAAAACGGCGGTGAACGCGTGGGGCTTGCCGCTGGCCAGCGGGTCGGGCGCAAGGATACCGGGTTCAAGAAAATCCAGTCGCGCATTGCCAACGGGGTGCGCAACGGCATCCTGCGCGATGGTACCCGGGATACCGGCTGCGGTCTGAAAGCGTTCCGGCGCGACGTGTTCCTGACGCTGCCTTACTTCGACGGGCTGCATCGCTTTCTGCCGGCGCTGGTGCGCCGCGAAGGGTTTGAGATCGCCTATGTCGAAGTGACCGACCGGCCGCGTCATTCGGGCGTATCGAATTATGGGTTCTTTGACCGGCTCTGGATCGGGATCATGGATCTGGCCGGGGTGTGGTGGCTGATCCGCCGCAAGAAGCCGACGCCTGTCGCAACCGAGGTGCAGTGATGTTGATCCAGTACGGGCAGGCCCTTGGCGATTATCTGTACGATGTTTTCGTCGCCAAGTTCGATTTTTGGCTCGCTTTCGGTCTGATCGCACAATTGTTCTTCACGGCGCGCTTTCTGGTGCAGTGGATTTCGAGCGAGCGCGCCGGGCAAAGCGTAGTACCGATGGCGTTCTGGTTTTTCTCGATGGGCGGCGGATTGATGACGCTGGTCTACGGCGTCGTCAAACGCGAACCCGTGATCATCCTCGGGCAGGCGCTGGCCACCGTCATCTATATCCGCAATATCATGTTGATCCTGAAGAACCGCGCGAGCGGATCGAAAACGCTGGATCGCTAACCGCCGGCGACCCGCGCCGCACGGCAACTGGTCCACGCGCTGTACTGCCGGGCCGATCATTGAGCGTGACGCAGCTCACAAGATAGCTTGTCCATTCTATGATAGCCTGTTCGGCGGCGGGTCTGCCCAAACAAGCTTGTGATGGATCATGGCATGAAGTGCGCTCGCGCGATCGTGGCGATCATTTTCGTGGCAGCCGCATCGCTATTCCATCATCCCGCATTGGCCCAACGCGGTAACGCCGTCGACACACTCGCCGCGCAAATGAATCAGGCTCTCGAGGCCGGACGCTATCCGGAAGGGCTCGCGCTGGCGCAGAAGCTTGAAGGTCTGGTCCGCCGGCAGCAGGGCACCGACAACATGAATTATGCGGGCGTGCTGCATAATGAGGGCATGTTCCAGTACAATCTCGGCCGATATCAGGAGGCGCTGGAAAAGCTCAATGCCGCGCTGGCGATCAAGCTGCGGCACAACGATCCGGCGTCGACGCTGCGCACGTCCAACATTCTTGTTGCGACGCTGTCGCTGCTGGGTCGCCGCGAGGAAGCGTCGGCAGTGGCGCAACGAGCTATGGCGATTGGCACCCAGGCGTTTGGTCCGGACGACCCGCGGCTCAGCGACACGCTGATGGCGCTCGGCGGCCTGGCGCGCGATCAGGAGAATTACAGCGAGGCGGAGGGCTATTTCGAGCGAGCGCTGACGGGGTTGCAACAACTCCCGAACGCACGGCCCTTCGAGGTCGCCACCGCGATGGACGATCTCGGTGACCTCTACGGATTGGAGGGCCGTTTCGACGACGGCGAGCGGCTGCTTAAACAAGGACTGAAACTGCTCGAGCAGGCCTACGGTGCCAACGTCCAGAATGCGCTGAACTACGACAAGATTCTGAACGATATGGGCAACCTCTACAAGGACGCCGGGCGCTTGCCCGAAGCCGAGGCGGCGCTCAACCGCGCCATCGCGGCCGGACGGGCCATAAGCGGTGAAGACCACCCCAATGTGGCGTCGGGGATGGGTAACCTCGCCGTCGTGCTGGAACATCAATCGCGGTTCGCTGAAGCCGAGACTTTCTACAAACGTGCGCTCGCGATCGACGAAAAGGTGTTCGGGCCTAACCATCCGGTTACCGCCGTTGGGCTGAATAATATCGCCAATCTCTATGCCGATCAGGGCCGCTCGCAGGATGCCGCGGGCCTGCAACAGCGCGTGCTTGCGATCTATGAGAAGCTCTTCGGCCCCGATAGTCCCGACGTCGGCCGCAGCCTGACCAACCTGGCCAACAGCTATGTCCGGCTCGGACGCAAGGATGAGGCGCTTTCGCTCTATGAGCGTTCGCTGCGTGTCATGGAAGGCAAATTCGGCGAGAACAGCGCCCCAACCGCGCTCGCACTCAGCTCCCTCGGAAGTATGATGCAAGATAAAGGGCGCTTCGAAGAGGCTGCGCAGGACTTCGATCGCGTGCTGAAAATCGAAGAGCGTGCGCTGGGGCCGGAACATCCGCGAATCGTCACCGATCTCCGGGCTATCGCTCTTCTCGAGATCAAGACCGGAAATTTTACCGATGCGCGGCAGCGGCTTACGCGCGCGCTCTCGATCGCGCAGGCCAAATTGGGCGCAAGACAGCAGGAAACAATAGCGACCATGGTCAATCTGGCCGACGTCGACGGCCACGAGGGCAAATGGCCGGATGCTTTGGCGATGCTGCGGCGCGCTTCTGCGGCGATGAGTGAAAACGGTATAAATAATCCACAGTTCAAGCGCTTCACGGACCTCGACGTCTCATTGATCGAAGCGGTTTGGCATGTCGCGGACGGTCGACCGGATGATGCCGCCAGGAACGAGGCGTTTGGCGCGGCGCAGCGCGCCCATGAAACCCGGGCAGGAGCCGCCTTGTCGCAGATGGCGGCGCGGTTCGGCGCCGGTAATGACGCGATCTCATCCGTGGTGCGCCGGCAACAGGACCTCAAGGCCACGCTCGACAGCCTCGACCAACGCATCGCGGCCGAATTGGGCGCGCCCGATGGCAAACGCAACGACGCGCTGCTTACGAGGCTTCGCGCGGAAAGCGCGCGTGCGCGCCAGTCGTTCGATGAAACCTCGGCACAGATCGCCCGCGAGTTTCCCGCCTATGCTGAATTATCCAGCCCGGCGCCGCTGTCGGTGGTCCAGACCCAGGCCCTGCTCAAGCCCGATGAGGCGCTGGTCTCGTTCTTTGGCATGAACGACAAGAGCTACGTGTTCGCGGTAACCCGCGAGGGCAGCGTCTGGCAGCAAATTCCCCTCGGCAATAACGCCATCAGCGATCAGGTCGGCAAATTGCGCCTCGGCCTGTTCGACCCCGCACCGGATGCAACCCCGAAGCCGTTCGATCTCGACGCATCGTTTGATCTCTACTCGGCGTTGATTGGCCCGGTCGAAAGCGCCATCGCGAAGAAACCGAAACTGCTGGTGGTGCCGACGGGGGCGCTGACGAGCCTGCCGTTTCATGTGCTGGTGACCAGGAAATCGGATCCGGCGGTCGCGCCGGACGATCGCTATCGCCGGGCGGCTTGGCTGCTCAATGACAAGGCGATTACGGTGTTGCCGTCAGTGGCGAGCCTGCGTGCGCTACGGGTGTTTGCGAAGCCGTCGCACGCGACCAAACCATTCATCGGATTTGGCGATCCCCTGTTGCAGCGTTCGGGCGGCGGGAGCAAGCGCACGGCGTCGCGCAGCGTGCAGCCATATCAGTCCTATTACGACGGCAGCAGCGTCGATATCGAGCGCTTGCGCACCGGGCTGCCGGCGTTACCCGAAACGGCCGATGAACTGCGCGCCGTGGCGCATGATCTCGGCGCATCCGACGACGACGTCAAGCTCGGTGCCGCGGCCACGGTCACGCAGGTCAAGGCGACGCAGCTCGATCTATACCGGGTCATCGACTTCGCCACCCATGGTCTGATCGCCGGCGAAATCAGCGGCCTCAGTGAGCCTGCGCTTGTGCTCAGCCTGCCGGACAAACCCACTGCAGACGACGACGGCCTGCTCACGGCAAGCCGGATCGCCAAACTCAATCTTGATGCCGATTGGGCGGTGCTTTCGGCGTGCAATACGGCGGCAGGGGACAGGCCCGGCGCGGAGGGCCTTTCGGGTCTGGCGCGGGCGTTTTTCTATGCGGGGGCCCGCTCGCTCCTGGTGTCGTACTGGCCGGTGGAAACCAATGCCGCGTTCAAGCTGACGACAGGGGCCTTTGCCGCGTTACGCAGGAATCCGGAGATTGGCCGCGCCGAAGCCTTGCGGCGTTCCATTCAAGCGCTGATTGCTGACCGGTCTTCCGCGAACAACGCCGATCCGTCGACCTGGGCGCCGTTCGTGCTGGTGGGAGAAGGGGGCTAGGCGCGAAGGCGCGCTGCGTCATGATTAACCGGCCCTTTACCATGTTCACGGTAGCTTTTTGTGCAGTTATTCCACAGGGGTCACAGCGTCATGGCGTTCCGCGCAAATCAACAGCTCCGCGAGGACATGTGGGACTATCGGTACAAATCACCGGCAGTGGAGAGCGAAAACATTGTTAGTTTTCCTCCGTCCGCTCCAAAGGACTACGGCACCACGGCGCTCAATCTGGTGCAGCAGGCCGCCGAAATCTTCAGCGGCATGGAAAATCACGCGCGTGAGACGGAAGCTCGTGCGCAGTCCATGTGCAGGAGCCTCTCCGAGAAATTGCAGCTTGCCGAAACGCAGCGAGATGCTTCGGAACGCGCCCGCCGCGAAATCGTCAACGAGCTCAATTACAAGATCCAGGACGTCACGCGAGCGCTGCAGCAGGCCGAGCTGCGTATCACCGAAGCCGAAGAACGCGCGGTCGCGGCCGAGTTTCGTGCGCAGGCGGCTGAAAACCAGCTTCACAAGGCCAATCGGGAACTCGCGGCCGTTGAGGATGCCATCCGCAAGCGGCTTCTCTAGAGCGTTGCCGCGAAGCCACCGTCAACCCGGCGCGGAAAGCTTCTCTTCAAGCTTGTCCTGCGTCTTGGTCTCAAAATCACTGGCGTCGTGACGTTCGTGTAGCTGACTGGCGGGGTCGCCCCAGGTCCGGTTGACCATGCGTCCCCTGCGCACCGCCGGGCGTTGGGCGATGGCGTCGGTCCAGCGCTGCAGGTTTTTGTACTCCTGCACCTGCAGGAATTCGCCCGCTTCATAGAGCAGGCCTTTTGCGAGTCCGCCGTACCAGGGCCAGACCGCGATATCCGCGATAGAGTACTCGTCACCGGCCAGAAAGGCGTTGTCCGCGAGGCGCCGGTCCAGCACGTCGAGCTGGCGTTTCACCTCCATCGCGAACCGATCGATGGCATATTCGATCTTGGTCGGCGCGTAGGCATAGAAATGGCCAAATCCGCCGCCGAGATAGGGCGCGGCGCCCATCTGCCAGAACAACCATGACAGGCATTCGGCACGCCTGGAATCCGTCGGCAGCAGCGCACCGAACTTCTCGGCGAGATGCACCAGGATCGCGCCGGATTCAAATATCCGGATCGGCGTCGGTCCGCTGTGATCCATCAGCGCCGGTATCTTGGAGTTCGGGTTCACCGCCACGAAGCCGCTGCCGAACTGATTGCCGTCGATCCGGATCAGCCACGCATCGTACTCCGCGCCGCGATGGCCAAGCGCCAGCAGTTCTTCCAGCATCACCGTGACCTTCACACCGTTCGGCGTGGCCAGCGAATAAAGCTGCAGCGGATGGCGGCCGACCGGCAGCTCCTTGTCGTGCGTTGGCCCGGCGATCGGGCGGTTGATGCTCGCGAACCTGCCTCCGCTGTCCTTGTTCCAGCTCCAGATTTTGGGGGGTGTGTAGACGGATGGGTCGGTCATGGCTTGTGGCTCCGGGCGCCTGACGGGTTCGTCAGCCGCGAACAATTCCAAGGATATCTAAGGATATCTAGTGGGCCGCGTTGAACGCTTCAAACCCGCACGCAAGATCGGCTTTGAGATCTTCGACATTCTCCAGTCCGATATGGAGCCGGAGCGCCGGACCGCCCGGCGCCCATTTCGAGGCCGTGCGGTAGGATGCGCAGTCGAATGGAATGACAAGGCTCTCGAAGCCGCCCCATGAATAGCCCATCCCGAACAACCTTACCGCGTCAAGCAGCGCATCGACGGACTTCTGCGGCGCCGGCTTCAGAATAATACTGAACAGGCCGGAGGCGCCGGTAAAATCCCGTTTCCAGATCGCATGGCCCGGATCGCTTTCCAGGGCCGGGTGCAACACCTGGATCACCTCGGGCCGCGCCGCCAGCCATCGCGCCATTTCCAGCCCGGACCGGTGATGCTGGGCGAGCCGCACCGCGAGCGTGCGCAGACCGCGTATCGCCAGGAATACGTCATCCGGGCCGGCGCAGACGCCGAGCATCTGGATCGCCTCGACAAGCGTCGGCCAGGCCTTGGCATTGGCCGAGACCGTGCCGAACATGATGTCGGAATGTCCGCCGATATATTTGGTCGCGGCCTGGATGCTGATATCGACGCCATGGTCGAGCGAGCGGTGAAACAGCGGGGTCGCCCATGTGTTGTCATCGATCACAAGCGCGCCGCGCGCATGCGCGACGGAGGCGATGGCTGGAATATCGGGCATTTCGAACGATTGCGATCCCGGCGCTTCGATGAGCACGGCTTTGGTGTTGGGCTTGAACAAGGCGTCGATGCCGGCGCCGATCAGGGGATCGAAATAGCTGGTCTCGACGCCGAAGCCGGCCAGCAAACCGTTGCAAAAATTGCGCGAGGGCCGGTAGACGTTGTCACACACCAGCAGATGATCGCCGGACTTCAGCACCGCGAGCAGGGTCGTGGTGATCGCCGACAGGCCCGAGGGCGCAAGACCAACGCCCGCACAGGCCGGGCCTTCGAGCGCCATCAACGCCTGCTGCAATGCCTTGGTGGTCGGCGTTCCGTGGCGGCCATAGCGGAATTCGCCGCGATGGGCATGCAGATCCTCCGCCGTCGGATAAAGCACCGTGGAACCATGGACCACCGGCGGATTGACGAATCCTTTCTGGGCCGCGGTATCACGACCGGCCGTCACCAGCGCGGTTTCCACCTTGAGTGGCTTGGTCGGTCCTTCGTTCCCTGGAGAATTCATCTGCCTGCCGCCACCAAAATATTTCTTGCCCGGCCGCGGCGTCACTTGAAAGCCCAGCGAAGCGGCGGATTCCGGCTGGGTCTGTTAATAACAGGACAGGGAAGAGGCGCGTCAACCCCTTGACCCGGCTGCTCAGTCGTTCTGTGATGCACGGCAGTTATTCCGTCGCTGCACGTTGAGGGGCTTGCCGCGACCGTCGATCCATCGCTTGACCGGACTGCGCGTCAAACTGGCTGTTTGGCCTGGCGTTTGCACTGGTGGGATTGTCGGGGCGGCCCCATCGGCGCAGGCGATGATATGCCTCCGTTCCAAGACGATCCCTTGCGACCCTTGAAAGGCTTTGCCATGAAACGCGTATCGCTGGTCTTCGCCCTCGCTGTTGCCGCTGGTCTTTCGACGCAGCCTGCCGCCGCGCAAACGCTCAAGACGGTCAAGGACCGAGGCATGGTATCCTGCGGCGTCAGCCAGGGCCTGCCGGGCTTTTCGGCCCCCGACGACAAGGGTAACTGGACCGGCCTCGACGTCGATGTCTGTCGCGCGGTTGCTGCCGCCATCTTCAATGATCCGACCAAGGTCAAGTTCGTTCCGTTGTCGGCCAAGGATCGCTTCACGGCTCTCCAATCCGGCGAAATCGACGTTCTCTCCCGCAATACGACCTGGACGCTCTCCCGCGATACCTCGCTCGGTGCCAATTTTACCGGCGTGACCTATTATGACGGTCAGGGTTTCCTGGTGAAGAAATCCCTCAAGGTCAATTCCGCGCTGGAACTGAACAGCGCCTCGGTTTGCGTACAAACCGGCACGACCACCGAACAGAACCTCGCCGACTACTTCAAAGGCAACAACATGAAGTATGAGGTCATCGCGTTCGCGACCGCCGACGAGACCGTCAAGGCCTATGAATCCGGCCGTTGTGACGTCTATACGACAGATGTTTCGGGGCTCTATGCCGAACGTCTGAAGCTGGCCAATCCGGCCGATCATGCGGTGCTTCCCGAGGTGATTTCGAAGGAGCCGCTCGGTCCGATGGTGCGCCATGGCGACGATCAATGGTTCGATCTGGTCAAGTGGGTGCTGTTTGCGATGGTGGATGCCGAAGAACTCGGCGTGACCCAAAAGAACGTCGACGACATGGCGAAATCGGACAAGCCGGAGCTGAAGCGGGCCTTCGGTACCGACGGCAATCTCGGCGAACAGCTCGGCCTGACCAAGGATTGGGTGATCCGGATCGTCAAGGCGGTCGGCAATTACGGAGAATCGTTCGATCGTAACGTGGGCGCCGGTTCAAAACTCGGGATCGCCCGCGGGCTCAACCAGCTCTGGAACAAGGGCGGAATTCAGTACGCGCCGCCGATCCGCTGATCACAGCGCCTGCGGCGATGACCATCGAGCCCCGTCCGCCACCGCTGCAGTTTGTTGCCAGGTTGCGGCACGCGCTCGGCGGGCGCGCGGGGTGGGGTGGATTTGTCCTGCAGATTCTATTCGTCGCGGCCCTGGTCTGGATTGGCTACGAGATCGTGGCTAACGCCCGGGCCAACCTGGAATCGCAGCGGATCACCTCGGGCTTCGGATTTTTGTCGAACACGGCCGGCTTTGACGTCAGCCAAAACCTGATCCCGTATTCCGGGTCCGATACCTATACCCGCGTGTTTCTGGTGGGGTTGCTCAACACGCTGCTGGTCGCGATCATCGGCATCTTTTTCGCCACCGTGATCGGATTTCTGGTCGGGCTGGGCCGGCTGTCGCCGAACTGGCTGCTGTCGCGCATCTCCGGCGGCTATGTCGAACTGGTGCGCAATCTGCCGGTATTGTTCCAGATCCTGTTCTGGTATCTCGCCGTTCTCGGCGTGCTGCCGAACCCGCGGCAAAGCATCTCGCTGTTTGGCCGTTTCTTCCTCAGCAACCGCGGTTTGGTCATTCCAAAGCCGCTCGCCGCTGCCGGTCTGGAGCCGTTCGCGCTCGCGATCCTGGTTGCGATCGTGGTGGCGTGGCTGTTGCGGGTTTATGCGCGCCGGGCGCTGTTCGAAAGTGGCCGGCTGATCACGGTATGGCCATACACCGTTGGTTTGCTGATTGGCCTGCCATCGCTGGCCGCGCTGGTATTCGGTGCGCCCGTCACGTTTGAAGTACCCGAACTCAAGGGTTTCAATTTTTTCGGGGGCTCGCGCGTCATTCCGGAATTCGTGGCGCTGACGCTGGCGCTGTCGATCTATACGGCGGCATTCATTGCCGAGATCGTGCGCGCCGGCATTCAGTCGGTGCATCAGGGACAGATGGAGGCAGGGGCATCGCTCGGCCTGACCCGCGGTTCGACATTGCGGCTGATCGTGGTGCCGCAGGCGTTGCGTGTCATTCTGCCGCCGCTGACCAACCAGTACCTGAATCTGACCAAGAATTCGTCGCTCGCGGTAGCGATCGGCTATCCCGATCTGTTTTCGGTGTTTGCGGGAACGACGCTCAGCCAGACCGGCCAGGCGATTGAAATCATCGCGATCACGATGGGCGTGTATCTGCTGATCTCGCTGGTGACCAGCGCGATCATGAGTTTCTACGGGTGGCGGATCGGCCGGAGTCTGCGCGCATGAGTGATGTCGCCGCATCGTCATTCGTGCGCCAGCAACTGGTCCCCGAGCGCCCGGCGCCGATCAAGACCACGGGCATGGTCGGATTCCTGCGCACCCGCTTGCTCAATACGCCGACCAACATCCTGCTCACCATTGTGAGCATCCTCTTGCTGTGGGTTACCGTCATTCCGGCCGTCAAATTCCTGCTGGTCGATGCGGTCTGGCGCGGCACCGACCGCAACGCGTGTCTGGCGGAGAATGCGGGACACGTGGTCGGCGCGTGCTGGCCCTATGTGCAGGCGAAATTCGCCCAATTCGTCTACGGGTTTTACCCCGAGCCGGAGCGTTGGCGGGTCGATCTGACATTCGTTCTGGCCGCATTGCTGCTGTTGCCGCTGTTGATACCGCGTCTGCCGGCCAAGAGCCTCAACGCCGGGCTGTTCTTCATCGCCTTTCCGATCCTCGCGTATTTCCTGCTGCACGGCGGCGGTCTGGCCGGCTTCGGCATCAGCTGGACCGCTGGCCTTTTGTCCGGATTTGCAGACAGCATCGGCAATGCCGGCCGCAACGTGGCCAGCTCTGGCGAGACGCTCGCGGTGATTGGATCGCTTCTGGTATGGTTCGGGAAACTTGTCGTCCTGTTCGGCATCGCGGTTTCCTATGTGATTTGGCCGTTGATCTGGCTGCGCGATCAGATCCAGGCATCGGGTCGTCCGCTCTGGACCGACTTCGCGGTCACCGCTTCTGTCGTTTCGATCCTGTTGTTTGTGTTGAACGGCAGCTTTCGCACCGGATGGCGTTCCCTCATCGTCAGCCTCGCGGTCTTTGCCGGCATCGGCGTCGTGATCGCGGTGATGGGGTTGGACCGTGGCGGGTTGCCGATCGTCGATACCAGGGTCTGGGGCGGCCTTCTGATCACGCTGGTGGTGTCGGTGACGGGCATCGTCGCCTCGATGCCGGTCGGCATCGCATTGGCGTTGGGGCGGCGCTCGACCATTCCATTGATCCGGATTTTCTCGGTGACGTTCATCGAACTCTGGCGCGGCGTCCCGCTGATCACCGTGCTGTTTTTCGCGACCTATATGCTGCCGCTGTTCGTTCCGGCGGGCTTCACGATCGACGGACTGATGCGGGTGCTGATCGGCGTCGCGCTGTTCGCCGGCGCCTATAATGCGGAAGTGATCCGGGGCGGGCTGATGGCGATCCCGCGCGGGCAGGGCGAGGCGGCGAGCGCGCTGGGCCTGTCCTGGGGAAAGACGACCGCGCTGATCGTGATGCCGCAGGCGTTGCGGCACGTCATTCCCGGCCTCGTCAACAGCTTCATCGGCCTGTTCAAGGACACCTCGCTGGTCTCGATCGTGGCAATTTTCGATTTGCTCGGACAGTTGCGGGCGTCTTTCGCCGATCCGGTCTGGGCCACGCCCACGACGCTGTTCACCGGGTTTGCCTTCACCGGATTGATCTATTTCACTTTCTGCTTTGCAATGTCCCGCTATTCGCTGTTCGTCGAGCATCGGCTGAATGCGCACCGGAAAAATTGAGTAGATGACCATGACTTCAAATCCGATCGTCGGCATCGCCGGCCTCAACAAATGGTTCGGCGATTTTCACGTGCTGCGTGACATCGATCTCGATGTGGCGAAAGGCGAGCGCATCGTGATCTGCGGTCCTTCGGGCTCGGGCAAATCGACGCTGATCCGCTGTATCAACGCGCTTGAGGAATTTCAGGAAGGCCGGATCGTAGTCGACGGTATCGAACTCGGACCGAATTTGCGCCGCGTCGATGACGTCCGGCGCGAGGTCGGCATGGTGTTCCAGAGTTTCAATCTGTTTCCGCATCTGACCGTGCTGGAGAACTGCACACTGGCGCCGATCTGGGTGCGCAATATTCCGAAGAAGGATGCCGAAGCCGCGGCGATGAAATATCTGGAACGCGTCAAGATCCCGCAGCAGGCCAACAAGTATCCAGGCCAGATGTCGGGCGGTCAGCAGCAACGCGTGGCGATCGCGCGTGCCTTGACCATGAACCCGAAGGTCATGTTGTTCGATGAACCGACCTCGGCGCTGGATCCCGAAATGGTCAAGGAAGTGCTCGACACCATGGTCGATCTGGCCAATGAAGGCATGACCATGCTCGTCGTTACCCATGAAATGGGATTTGCCAGGGAAGTGGCTGATCGCATCGTCTTCATGGACGCCGGGCAGATTATCGAAGCCAACACGCCGGCGAATTTCTTCGCCAATCCGCAGCACGCACGGACCAAGCTGTTTCTCAGTCAGATTTTGCGGTGAGTTTTTAGGGAGGACCATACATGGGTCATCGCCTCATCTCACGTCTCGGGGGCCTCGCGCTCGCCGCTCTCGTTGCGCTCGGTGCCACGCCGGTTCGCGCCGTCGAGCCGGCCGCGGCCGAACTGATCGA
The DNA here is from genome assembly GCF_050014615.1 of Bradyrhizobium sp. GTDB lineage: Bacteria > Pseudomonadota > Alphaproteobacteria > Rhizobiales > Xanthobacteraceae > Bradyrhizobium. Next base: position 23,602 of record NZ_JBEKCZ010000022.1, read on the forward strand.
CATGTTCGCCGGCGTGTGCCTCGGAAAATTCCCGGACGACGCCGCGGTTCGGCAATTCGCCGCCGAAAAGCAGCTCGCCGTCATGCCCGACGATATTGTTCGTAAGTTGCTCGGCACCGATCCGGGACAGGGATGGATTCAGAATACCGCGCGCGGTCGATATGTTCTGACGATTGAGATGCCGCCTTATCATACCTGCGCGATACGCAAGGCGGATAATTCGGCGCCTGATTTTCTTGCCGCTTTTTCCCTGCAGCTTGCCGCATGGGCGGCGACGCAATCCGGGGCCAGTCTGAGGCAGTCGCCGCCGCAAAACGCCGAGGTTGGGGGCTCTCCCACCCAGGTCTATCAATGGGTTCTCGATCGTGGCCCCGGCAAACCGGCCGAGACGCTGATGGCCTTCGTGACGAACGCCTCGAACAGAGTGGAGGTGCGCCTGGTGCGCCAGATCAAGCTTCAATAACGAAGCAGCCGCTGCCGCGGAGCGTTTGCAGGAATGATGGAAGAGATCACGCCTTCTCGTACGGCACCTGCATCGCTGTCTTTTGCGCCAGCCAGTCCGGTACTGGCAGGTTCTTGGAGCGCATGGAATCCGAATTGAACAGCTTCGATTGGTAGCGGCTTCCGTTGTCGCACAGCACCGTTGCGATGGTGTGGCCCGGGGGGCCGGGCTCTTTGGCCAAACGAACGGCTCCGGTGAGCTTTAATCATCCAGGAAGGTTGCCGGAAACCATAAACCGCGTGCATTGGCGCCCGTTCATCGCTCCGAAAGCAATTGATGGCTTCTTGACCCGACACAGGGAGCTATCGATGTTGGGCTTCATCTTCGGTTTCAACGCTCGCCTCGGCCGGCTGCATTACTTTCTGGCCTCGGTCGGGCTGGCGGTTGTGATGACCGCCATCTGTGTCGTCATCGCCGGTTTTGCCTATTATCATAATCCGGGACGACCGCTTTCGCGCGAGGATTTGATGGGCCGGCCCATGATTGTCGCGATCGGCGCGAGCTTCACGCTGCAGTCGATGCGGATGCGGGATATCGGATGGGATCCGGTCTGCGTTATTCCGGCGTGGATCGCGATCCTGATCGTCGACAGGCTTGTCGCGGGCCAAATCCCGGCCTGGGCGATCGGACACGAGCACCATGCCACGATTGTCGGTGCACTGCTCAATCTGGGGATGCTGCTGGCTCTGCTATTCTGGCCAGCTGGTGACTACCAAGACCCGACGTTCGGTGCGACACCCGGAAGGCCGGATCTGCCGTCACCGCGGACCGGTGCCGCGTCGGTGGCGCGCATCGTTCGCGGGGCGGGACCGGGATTTGGCAAGCGAGCATTTTAAGCGAGCATTTTAACCAAGCGAGCATTTTAGGCGAGCATTTTAAGACCGGCTCGGCCGGGTTCACACCTTCTCGTACGGCACGCTGATCGTGCTGCGCTGCTCCAGCCAGTCCGGCACCGGCAGGTTCTTGGAGCGCATGAAATCCGGGTTGAACAGCTTTGACTGGTAGCGGGTTCCATAGTCGCACAACACCGTTACGATGGTATGGCCCGGTCCAAGTTCTTTGGCCAACCGAATGGCGCCGGCAATGTTGATGCCGGTTGAGCCGCCGAGACAAAGCCCCTCATGTTCGAGCAGGTCGAAGATGATCGGCACGGCTTCCTCGTCACTGATCTGATAGGCGTCGTCGATGACCGCGCCCTCGAGGTTGGCGGTCACGCGACCCTGACCGATACCTTCGGTGATCGAGGAGCCCTCCGATTTGAGGACGCCGTGCTTGTAGTAATTGTAGAGCGCCGAGCCCATGGGATCGGCCAGCACGACGCGAATTTTCGGATTCATCTTCTTCAGGCCGATCGAGACCCCGGCCAGGGTGCCGCCCGAGCCGACCGACGCCACGAAGCCGTCGACCTTGCCGTTGGTCTGCTCCCAGATCTCCGGCGCCGTGGTTTCAATGTGAGCCTCGCGGTTGGCGATATTGTCGAACTGGTTGGCCCAGATCGCGCCGTTCGATTCGGTTTTCGCAAGCTGCTCGGCGAGACGGCCCGACAGCTTCACGTAATTGTTGGGGTTGGAGTAGGGCACCGCGGGGACTTCGATCAGCTGTGCGCCGCACAGCCGCAGCATGTCCTTCTTTTCCTGGCTCTGCGTATTCGGGATCACGATCACGGTGCGGTAGCCCAGCGCATTGGCGACCAGCGCCAGTCCGATCCCGGTATTGCCGGCAGTGCCCTCGACCACCGCGCCGCCCGGCCACAATTTGCCGCGCTTGATGGCATCGCGGATGATAAACAGCGCGGCGCGATCCTTGACGGATTGGCCGGGATTCATGAACTCGGCCTTGCCCAGAATGGTGCAGCCGGTCTGTTCGGACGCGCGCTTCAGCTTGATCAGTGGCGTATTGCCGATCGCTTCAACGACGTCGTTGTTGATGGTCATCTGCGGAAATTGCCGGTTGTTGCTCAAATCGCCCTGCGACCCTAGTGGACCGCCGCCGGGCGCACAAGCCGACGACGCAGGCGAGCGGATTTGAAGGGGGGAGGCGCCGTCAGCCCGATTTTGCGAACACCACCTGGCGAACGTCGATATTTCCCGACAGGAATCCGGCTTCGCAATAAGCGAGGTAGTATTCCCACAGCCGCCGGAACCGGTCGTCGAAACCCGATGGCGTCAGGTTCGGCCAGGCCGCGCGGAAATTGCTTCGCCAGATCGCGAGCGTCTTGGCATAATCTTGCCCGAAAATGCGTTCCCGAATAACGGGAACACCGAACCGTTCGCCCAGCGATTTGAGTATCTGCGGCGAGGGCAGCATGCCGCCGGGAAAAACATAGCGCTGGATGAAGTCGACTTCGCGGCGATAGGTCTGGAACAGGCTGTCCTGGATGGTAATGGCCTGGATGCCGGCGAGGCCGCCGGGCAGGAGCCGGTCACGCAACTGCGAAAAATATTTGGGCCAGAACTGCTCGCCCACCGCCTCGATCATTTCGATGGAGGCGATCCGATCATAGCGGTCGCGCTCGTCGCGATAGTCCTGCAGGCGGATCTCGACCTTTTCGGTGAGGCCGGCGTCCTGAATCCGCTTTTGCGCAAAATCGCGTTGCTCTTTGCTGATCGTAAGCCCGACCACCTTGGCGCCGAAGGTCTTGGCGGCAAATTCGGCAAAGCCGCCCCATCCGCACCCGATCTCCAGCAGTTTCTGGCCGGGCTGCAGATCGATCGCTTCGGCAAGCCTGCGGTATTTGTTGTTCTGCGCGGCGGTCAGATCCGGGGTGTGGTCCTCAAACAATCCGGAGGAATAGGTCATGCTCGGATCGAGCCATGCCGAATAAAACGCGTTGCCGATGTCGTAATGCGCGTAGATGTTCCGGCGCGCCTGCCGCCTTGTATTGCGATTGAACCAGTGCCGGACGCTTTGGACGAAGCGCATCAGCGGTTTGTCGCCGAGCATCGCCTGAATGAGGTCGTGATTGACGCAGAACAGATAGAGGAATTGCGTCAGGTCCGGGGTATCCCATTCGCCGTGCAGATAGGCCTCGGCGATGCCGATATCGCCGCCGTTGAGAAGCCGTGCCGCAAAACCGTAATTATACAGCGTCATGGCCGCCGAGGGGCCCGGTTCCATGCCGCCCAGCCGCAGCGTCCGGCGGTCGGGAAGGGTCACATCAAGCGTCCCGCGCCGCAGCCGTGATCCGAATCCAATCGCCAGCCGAACCAGGCGGGGCAAATCGGAAATCACTCTCTCGACATTGTCGGGTGTTACTGAAATCGGCGCAGACATTCGCGGACTCGTCGCGTGAGGTGGCTCTGCGTCCGGGCTTGGCGTGGACCGATTGAACGCGGATCCGATCGTCACCGGACCACAATGCTTTTCCGCGATCCTGGCTCCAGCCCGGCGGCAGGTCGTGTCGTTGCAGTATAATCAGCGCGCTTGCCAATCGCCAAGCCGGTATTGAAGGCAGCCTTCGCAGCTGCGGCATTCGCTCGCGGCACCAGGCGCGCGCCTTTTAGCCAAAGTCGCAACGCTTCCCAGTGAATCGCCGCGACGATCTTGAAGGTGACGAGCGGCAGCGCGAACAACGAGCGCAACAGCGCCGCCGTGGTCAAGGCGCGGCGGCGGCCGTGGAAGGTCGCGGCGAGCATGGGGCCCTCATGGTCGGTCTCGAGAATACGCAGTTTGACGTCGTCGGCCGGCGGGGAGACCCGGAAATGATAGCGCATCGCCATCGCGATAAAGGGCGAGACGTAAAACAGCTTGTCCTGCTGTTGCCTGACGCCGGCATGGCTGATCTCGTCCGGCTTCACCGCGAGCGCGTAGGCGTGGATATCGCCGAAGGTGTTGCGGACCTCATAGATCAACAGCGCAAGCCCGCCGCTGGCCTGGTAGCAAAAATAGACCGACAGCGGGTTGAAGGTATAGCCAAGCAGCCGGGGATAGCACATTAGCAGCACGCGCCCGCCGCTGAGGTCGATGCCGCGCTCGGCGGCGCAACGCTGCGCGTAGGCGCGCAAGCTTGACCCGTCGCGATCGCCGTGATCGGCCTCGTTGAAACTGTAGAGCGCGGCCCGGTTCACGCCGAACAGCGGCGATTGGCGGTCCGCGGCTTCGAGCCGGTCGAGGTCGATCAGCAGGCTCATCACCCGGTAATTGAAGCGATGTCCCATCGGCTTCAGGCGGGCATGCATCACCTCGCCGAAGTAAAGCGCGGCGGCCTCAACCCCGTGATGATGCGCTTCGGCTGTGGCGATTTGACCGGGCATGGTTACTCCGCGGCTTGCGCGAGTTCGGGCGGTGGTTCGCGCCACGGCACTGTGGCGCCCAGCGCTTGCGCCACGGCGAGGCCGGATCGCAATCCGTCCTCGTGGAAACCATATCCGGTCCAGGCGCCGCAAAACCAGGTGTGACGCCGGCCCTGAATTTCGTCCAGCCGCTTCTGGGCCGCGAAAGCGGCGGCGTTATACTGCGGATGCTCGCAGATATACCTGCCGAAGGTGAGCGCCGGATCCGGCTCGAACGGAGGGTTGAGGCTGACGAACAGGGGCTTGTCCCGGTCGATGCCTTGCAACTGGTTCATCCAGTAAGTCACGGCGACGTCGTTTTCGGCTGTTCCCTCGCGCCGCCAGCGCAGAAAATTCCACGACGCCCAGGCTCGCCGGCGTTTCGGCATCAACCTGGGATCGCGATGCAGGTAGACGGTGTTGGGGGCGTAGCCGATGGCACCGAGGATGGCGCGTTCCCGGCCGTCGGCGTCGGACAGCATCGCCAACGCCTGATCGCTGTGCGACGCGATCACCACATGGTCGTAGCTGTCGCTTCTGCCGTGACTGTCATGGACGATGACGCCATGCGATGTGCGCTCGATCGATGTCACGGCGCAGCCCAGCCGAAGCTGATCCCGAAACGCCGCGGTCATCTTTTCGACATAGCGCTGGCTGCCGCCTTGGACGGTGCGCCAGACCGGGCGATTATATTGCAGCAGGCGATGGTTGTTGAAGAAGGCGACGAAATTTTCGGCCGGAAAATCCAGCATCTCGTCGGCCGGCGCCGACCAGATCGCCGCCCCCATCGGCCCGAGATAATCGGTCAACAGCCGGGGCGCGAATTTGCGCAGGCTGAAATATTCACCGAGGGTGAGCCCGGCCAGCCGGCCTAAGGCATAGTCTTCGACGCTTTTTGTATTGAATGTGAGGATGTCGCGCAGCATCCACAGATAGGACGGTGAAAGCAGGTTTCGGGCCTGCGCGAACAAGCCGCCGGCGGTTTCACGCCAATTGGCTCCGCCGCCCTTCCACTCGAAGCGTCCGGCGTCGGCGCTGACCGCAAAGCTCATGCAGCTTTCCACGGTCTCGACCTCCAGATGGTCGAACAGCGCGGTCAGATCCGGGTAATTGAGTTCGTTGTAAACGATGAAGCCGATATCGACCGCCAGCGGGGTGCCGTCATAGTCGATGGTGACGGTGTGGCTGTGGCCGCCGGGCCTGATTTCGCGATCATAGACCGTTACAGGGTAACGCCCGGACAAGGTCCAGGCGGCCGCATTGCCGGCAATTCCGGTCCCGATAACCGCCACGCGCATTCCAGCCCCCGTTGCTTGACGCACCAGATACGGGGCCTTGCGCGTGAAGTTTCAGCAGGGGGTGGTGGCGCGCGATCCCGGTCCGGGGTGATCGCGGCAGCCGCAAAATGGGCCGCGACCGGCCTTGAGTTGTTGAAGCGCGCCGCCGCGCAGCGTATAGCGGTCGCATGTCAAAACAATCCGAGCCTGACACCGGCACCGCGGCGGCGATACCGGACTGTCCGCGCTGCCAAAAGCCGTTGCCGCTGTGCATTTGCGACAGCATCACGCCGATCGAAAGCCGTGTCTCGCTGCTGATCCTGCAGCATCCGCAGGAGCAGGACAGGGCGCTTGGCACGGCGCGGCTGACCGCGCTGCATTTTGCCAATGCGGTGCTGAAAATCGGATTGTCGTGGCCGAGCCTGTCCAAGGCGCTGGGGCGACCGGTCCACGATCCCTCGCGCTGGGCGGTGCTCTATCTGGGGTCCGCCAAGGTCGCCGATCTCGAGACCGACCGCGATATCGTCGCCATCAACCGCAAGGGCGAGATCGAGGACAATCAACGCGCCATCCTGAAAGACATCGAAGGCATCGTGCTGCTCGACGGCACCTGGAGCCAGGCCAAGGCGCTGTGGTGGCGCAATGCGTGGATGCTGAAATGCCAGCGCGTGATTCTCGGGCCGCCGCGCCCGTCACGCTACGGGCCATTGCGCCGCGAGCCGCGCCGCGACGGCCTGTCCACCATCGAGGCGGCGGCGATGCTGCTCGGCAGCCTCGAAAAGCGGCCGGACATCACCACGACGCTGCACGACAGTTTTGAGCGGATGCTGGCCAGATATCGCGAGGCGCAAAGCGTGCTGCCCGAACTCGCGCCCAAACCGAAGCCGAAGCGGGATTACCGCCGCCGCAAACGCGCCTGATCAGGCCGTTGGTTGCCTATGTCCGGCAGGGCGTATATGAGTTTCGCCCCATGGGGCCACGTGGCGGAGTGGTTACGCAACGGTCTGCAAAACCGTGTACACCAGTTCAATTCTGGTCGTGGCCTCCATCAATATAATCAATCTCTTGAATAGCACTCGGAAGAAACTGCGTTAGCTGCATGGGCGGCGCTTGCAGGGCGCCTGGGAAGCTAATCCGGGTCACCCGGAACCGCGGCCGGACCCGGCTTCGCTTAACGGTCTGATCGGCTGGCGGCCCGAAACATGCATGGAAAATTCCGCCCTGCAGAGGGGGCCGATCCCGGTTCTTTCGACAGAGCGTTCTCCTCCAAACTTGGCCGCCGCACTTACCCGGCTGCGGCGGTCATTTCTGGAGATCTTGGGCCAAAAACCGTCGGCTAATCGTTCGGACACATGCCGCGCTTGCCCGGGCCAGCTTCATCCGGTCCAATTTCAGTCGTTCGCTGCCTGTCGGCTTCAAGCCGAAGCTTGCCGGCCTTTTTCAGGGCTTCGAAGCGCTCGACGCCGGCCGGCAATTGGCGGGCAGCGTCGAGGGCGGCTTGAGCCGCCTTCCAGGCCAGATCGGCCTCGCTTGGCTTGTTTGCAGGCATGCAGCTTCCGTCCGGGGTTTGCGAATGGCTACCGGAACAAGATACCGCTGCAAGCTAATTCATGCGCTCGAAACGTCGGGAAACAAGAAACATCGGCATGCCAATGGTATGCCAAGGTTGACGCTTTTTTGATCGCGCGAGGTGCGGCCGGTCGTCCCGCAGGCAGCGCAGCCTCAGCAGGTGGCGTACCAGCCTTCGGGGAATGGAATGAGCGGCCAGGCCATCTGATTGTCATTGGCGGGGGTCGGCGGCGCATCGAACATCGGCAAGGTAGTCGGGAGATCCTCCTGCGGAGCGGGCTCGACCGCCGTTCGCACGGCGTCCAGCAATCGGTCGAATTCAGCTTCGCTCATCGCGCTCTCCAGGTTCGAGCGCGTAGCGTCTCAGAGTTCCATTATTTCGGGGTTGAGCAGGTCGCTCAAATTGTATCGATCCGCTGATCGCGGTCGACATGGTTAATGATCTCTTGCCCCTTGCGATGAGGTCTAGACGTTCCGGCCACGCTCAAAGGTGAGGCAAATCACATTTGGCAGATGATCTTTCGCGTATGTGCCGGGCGCTGCCGATGCGCAGGCATGACCAGGAGGATGACGCCATGAAACCAGACGCCACGAGATCCCGGACCTCGGCGAGCCGCGCCAGCATGGCGTCGGCGCTCGGTCTATGTCTCGCGCTCGCCACAACCGCCTTCGCGCGAGCTGATATCGCGACGCCGGAGCAGAAGAGGGCCTGCACGCCCGATGTCTATCGTCTGTGCGCCGGCGAGATTCCGAACGTCCGGGCGATCACCGCATGTCTGCGGCGGCAGAAGGCCAATCTCAGCGACGCCTGCCGGGCGGTGTTCGAGCAGTAAAAACACGGGCTGACGCTTTCGGATTCGGTTCCATCCATGCGAGCACCGCATGGCCTTCTCGCCGCGAGCTGACAACTGGCACGATGTTCGCATCTAAGTCGGCAACTATGTTTGAAGCTATGTCTGCAACTATGTCCGCCTGTGTTCGTAACTGAGTTCGCGTCGAACGTCCCGAAATCCTGTCCAGGAGCGCAAATGGGCGAAGTCGTCCGATTAATCCCGAAATCCGAGCTTGAGCGGTCCCGTCTCATTCGAGAGGCCCGCGCGATCTACGAGACCATATTCCCGTCGGCCAATCCCGCTACCGAGCCGCGGGACCCCAAGCGGTAATCGCTGGCGCGGACCCTGAGCCCGCGCCCGGACTTTGTTGGCGAACTGGTTGGGACCCTAAATTTAGAGGACGTGCGGTTGGGGACCCTTGTCGGTCACCTCTTTTTCCCGAACACCGGTGACGCCGTCTTGGCGGAACTCCAGTCGAAGAAATCATAAAAACCGGCCCAGGCGTGGACCACGGAGCCGCAAACCTTGCATTCGAAACTGCCGGAATGATGGTCTGGATGCTGCTCCTTGATCGCGGTGTAACTCATCCCGCAATCGGTGCAGATGAAATATTCGGTGGTCCATATGCCGCTGGCCATCTTGCAAACACGCCCCCTGAGGCGGCCGGTTCAAGCCATTGGTCAAATGGCAGCGCCGGTCTAGCCACGTCAAATTTGCCAGCGCTTTATAGCCGGGAAGTTTGAAGGCCGACTAAATTCAACCACGCACAACGGCCACCTGCGAATTAGAACACCGCTAACCATTAAACCTGCGGAGACAGCGCACCGGGAGCTGGCGTATTGCGGACTCTCCAGCGGCATTACCGGGCGGGCACCATCAAACTGCCGAAATCTTTGGGTGGAGTGTGCGGATTGGCTCGGCGGAGCTCTGCTTCATTCAAGGGGTCTTCCGATGGCATATCCGACCGACGAACAGATTCGCATCCGCGCCTACGAACTTTGGGAGCAGGCCGGAAAGCCGGCGGGGTGCGAAGAAGATTTCTGGCACCTTGCAGAGCGGGATCTGCAGCATCATGCCGAGCAGGATGTGCCGGAGCGCATCGTCGATTCCGAAACCACCATGGTACCAGCAATAAGTTTGTAGCCGCTCGATTCGGGAAAGCGGGCAACGCTGCAAAAAATGCGCGTGGCCAAACTCTGAGCGCTTGGCGGGTTCGCGATATCGATGAGGCATCGCCGTTCGTCAACGAGCGACGGAGCAAGGCGGCGATATCGCCACATGCTAGCTGTCTCGCTTGATGCGCGACGCCGACACGGACGAGCAAGCCAATTAAATCCTGGGCCGCTCCCGAAATGAAAGAGGCCGCCCTGGTCGGCGGCCTCTTCTACTGACGGGGAGCCTTGGAGTGCCTAGGAGTCTGAGGCGCCCCCGCCAACCGCAACGGGATTTAGGCCGCCCGCTCGGTATGAACATATCATACTTGGAAAATGCTCCGGAGCGTTGATGTGGATCAACCAAGCTAGAAAACGGGAGCGGCGAAGACCTATGAGGGCGCTCCCAGGGATCACGAATTTTCCGCGACGTCGATGCGCCAGCATTGGCAAAGCGGCCGCGTCGCCGCGCGTCCGCGGGATCGGAACGCTCCCGGCGAAATCCTCCGCAAGCTGCCTTTTATCGCATCGCACGTTCTGGTAGCATACCCTCTTGGTCTGGAGGCGGCGCGGATGGCTATCCCGGAAGTCGTACGACGCAAGCGCGCGAAGGTGGCTCTTGCGATTTTCACAACGCTTTGCCTGCTGAGCGGCGCCTCGGCGCAGTCGACTGACCCCGACCATCCGGCGCCGCTCGGGCCGGGAATAAATCGCGGCAATGTCGACAATTCCGGACGGGGTCACACGTTCTTTTTCTTCGCTGGTCCGGGCCATATCGACGTCGACATGGCCTTCGAAGAGATGGGCCTGTTCGGCTCGCCGCTGCGCCAAACGATGAACTTCGACTTCTATACCGACGACGACAAGCTCACATCGCATAACACAATCGTCTCGCAAGGCGATCTCGCGCGCAATCATACCGATGGCGATTTCACCTCCCGGCAAAGGCTGAGACTCGTGGTGACGGCGCAGCAGGGGACCATCAGGTTCGGCGGCTATTATGAGATCGAGGTCAAGGGCGCGGTGGCGTTCGAGGGGCCGACGCTCGGTGTCGGCGTCCGGCCGATCATGTCCGAGAAGCTGGTCAAATAGGGTGAACTACGCCGGAGGCGGCGATCCAAACAAAACCAGCTTTCAGGGGAACGGCTGATAATCCTGCTTTTCACAGTCGTCTATCAGGACCGACATTCGCGACCCCTTGTAATCATTGTTATCAAAGAACGCGGCATAGGTGGTACGCCGGCCGGATGCCGATCCCGCGCCTCGCAGGCATACGACAAAGGCGCCCAGACCATGGTCGGTCTGGCGCAGGGCGGATATCTCCAGCGGGTTGCTGACCTTTTCTTCCGCCACGGCTCTCTTGATCCCGTCGCTTACGGCGGTCGTTGTCGGAGCGGACGGCGGGGCGTAGGGTTTCCAGAGCGGCAACTCCGCGGGAGCGGCGCACGCCGCGAGCGTGGAACAGATCAGCAGCACTACAAGCGCGCGCATGGCAACCATCAGATTTGGACACTGCGGCTTAAATACGGAACGGCAGGTCTTCTGCTGGCACCGATCGGCCCGGCAGACAGACTAGCCCGGCCAATCCGGATTCACCAGCGGCCTTCCTGGAGTCGGGGAGGGGCTATTCGAGCGGGCTCCGGTCGGCGCCCTTTCGCTGGTCAGGTCGTTCCCATCTTCGACGATCTCGCCGTTCTCGTGCGTTTCGCCTCGCTGTGATCGGTTCGCGAAGCGAGCTTATTGCGCGGCTTCGCTGCCGATCCCGCCTGCCGCGCTTTCATTCCGGGATGGTGAGCGGCATATTCCTTGCCGTCGATCGGTGCCATGTGCGGGGGATCTCTATCGAGATAAGGCCTTCCGATTCCAAATTCCTTGCCGTGGGCATCGACCCAACTCCAGAGCGTTTGACTGGAAATCAACCGCTGCGCCCGTGTCGCGCCGTTGACGCTCACGATATCTGCCGCAAGTCCGTGGCCATAGCCGCCACGGGAACTGCCGCCATGATAGGATCTGTCGTTGGCGGCCTTGAGGCCGCTGGCAATCGATTGGCGATAGTCGTCGCGGAATGCGCTGGTGATGCCGGGCGACAGGCCCGCTTGCTCGGCCGCATGAAGCAGATGAACGAGCTTCAGCTTGAAATCCCGATCCATGCCGCCGATCACATAGTCCGGCATCGGCATCCCTGCGTGTTCGGCGGCCTTGGGATCCTTCCACGCGAAGTCCTCATCGGCGAGTGTCGTAAAGGTCTTGGTGACAGTTACCAGTCGGCCCTTTTTCCTGACGGTAACTTGTCTCTGCTCCTGGATTTTGACGCTGTCTTCCTTGGACGTGCGTTGGTAAAGCGCCCAAAGATAACGATCGATGCACGAATCCGCGGCGAAACATTCGTCGGTCACTTCGGTTGAGCCGACGGCCCGATTGGCTTCGTTCGGCTCCGGCGTAGCCATGCTCAGGTTGGTCGCCGGCTCCGGCGATGCTTCAGGCCGCGGCGTTTCCGATGAATCGGTCAACGCGGCTGTAACGATCGGTGCCGGCTCCGGCGAGGCCGGCGTTGTTGCGTCGGCGGCAGGTGCGTCCGTTGCAGGTGTCTCCGTCGCAGATGTCTTGGCTGCCGGTGTCTCGGTTATCGATCTGCTGGCCGTCGCGACATCAGCGGTAGCGAACGCCATCGGCTGGAGTGTGCCGGCAACCATGGTGCCGGCAATCCTGGCGTCGGCTGTCTTGACTTCGGCCGTCTTGGCGTCAGCCATCAGAACGGGCGCGAAGCGGTCCACGATCGGCGCCGCGCCGGAGCCAAACGCAACCAGCCACACCAGAACCGAAACCGGTAAAGCGACATCCCGGCACAACGATATCGTTGCTACCAACCGCGGGTTCATGATCACCGTCTCCAATCGGGCCGGATCGCATAGCCAAGCATGTGACGCGGGTTATCTTTGGAGTCACGATGTGGACAAGCAATGGCGGAAACGCCGGATATTCAATTTTCAAGCGCGACTGTTGCCTAATTGCAACGTGCCGTTTTCGCGATTCAACGGGGGGCACGCTATGGCGCGCGATGCCCGCAAGTGATCCGGATCACGGTGCCCGGTCTCTCTTCGCCATAAGTTCATCCTTGCCCGCTGGGGTCAGATGTCGAACCGACACGCCCATTCATTCGACTATTGGAAACAAGGCGCTCCATCATGAACAAGACAGCTCTTGTCGTTGCAACCCTCGGTGTACTCTTCAGCGTTTCCAGCGCGAATGCATTCACCTGCTTCAGCAACGCATACGGTACCGGCTGCACCGGCCACCTCGGAACTGTGGCCGTCACGCGGGATGGCGCGGTCGCGGTGGGCCGGAATGGCGACATCCACGCCTATCAGCGCGGCGGCCATTTTTACGCCTACCATCAAGGTTCAGCCTGCTATTGGCACAACGGCGAGCACATTTGCCCTTGAACGCCGATGGGAAACACAAGCCATGAAGAACGAGCCTCAGCAGAAAAGCAAGTCGCCGCGCGCTGACATCGCGTCTATCGTCATACTCATCGGCGCTCTGGTCGGCATCCTGTACATAAGTTTAAAACCCCCCGATTGGCAGCGACCCTCAGGCTTTGGACCTGAGTGGCAGTGCACGGGAAGAGGACCGAGGGGCGGAGGTCCGGACTTCTGTATCAAGAAGCAGTTGCTCAACCGAACTGACCAAACGTCGCCAAAATCTTGAATTGCGGTGAGAGCGTATCTGTCACGGACTCAGATCCGCGCCCGGTCATTTTACAGATGAATTTTCGGCGCCCAATAACTCAGGCAAGATCCAGTGCGTATCGGCGATCTCGACGATGTTGGCGGGGTCGACGTTTTCCCAATTGATAGTCGCCGCCTTCACTTTCGAAAACTTTGCGATGACGGCGCGGTCAACCGTATCGTTGCCGTGCTTGTCGCGCAGTGCGAGGTTGCCAACGAGCTGGACGCTCTTGATGTTCGGGAATCGGCTGAACGCGCCTTGAGCGATTTTTTTTGTTATCTCGCCAAAAGCCCGGACCGCGGTTGCTTTGCCGGCTGAGTAAGGCTCGAGCCGGAACTCGACGATCAAGGTTTTGTCCGGATAGCTCACAGTCGCAAAGGTCTGAGAGCCGCGCTTGGAAACCACGCTCTTCGCAAATGCGACCGGGGTGGTGCCGTGGTTGTCACCCTGAGCGCCGCTTCGGTAGCCCCCGGCGCCAGCGGGACCCAGGGTCGTGTAGGCCTGTGCATGGGCGGCCGTGGTGATCAGCACCAGCATGCCGGCGAATATCAATCGCTTCATTTCCAGTCCTGACTTTGGTTATGGAGCGGCCCGGATCCAACCACGGTGGGAGCGGGCTGTCGTCGCAGCGTTCTAATTCACAAGCGCGAGTGTCCTTCCTAGAGTCGGGGAGTGAGCTGCTGCCGGTTTGATGGACGGCTGGTTAAGCTAATCCCACCTTGCGCTCGAACTCAACAGGGCTGAGATATCCGAT
>NZ_JBEKCZ010000023.1:0-38021 GCF_050014615.1 Bradyrhizobium sp.
CCGCGCATGATCTCCACCAATCCGCCTCAGGCCAATGGCGGCGGCGGCGACCGCAATTCGATACCACTTTATGATTTTCCGTCGTGGCGGATTGAATCCCACCGCCTGCTGACCATGCCGGTGCGAACCTCGGCGCTGCGCACCCTGGGGGCGCAGGGCAATGTGTTCGCGATCGAATCCTTTCTCGATGAGGTGGCGGCGGAGCGGAACGAGGATCCGGTCGCGTTCCGACTGCGTCATCTGTCGGATCTGCGGGCACAGGATGTGATCCGCGCCGCCGCCAAACGCGCCAACTGGAAACCGGCGCCACGCGACGGCACCGGTTATGGAATCGGCTTTGCGCGTTATAAAAACACCGGCGCCTATTGCGCTGTTGTCGCGCAGATCGAGGGCGCGGAAGATATCAGCGTCAAACGCCTGACCATCGCGGTTGATGTCGGGGAAGCCATCAACCCGGAAGCCATCAACCCCGACGGCGTGATCAACCAGATCGAAGGCGGCGCGATCCAGGCTACCAGCTGGGTGTTGAAAGAGCGTGTTCGCTTTGACGCCACCCGCATCACCAGCAATTCATGGACCGAATATCCGATCCTTCGCTTCAGCGAGGTGCCGCAAGTTGAGGTCGAGGTGATGGCACGGCCCGACATGGAGCCGCTCGGCGCCGGCGAAGCCGCGCATGGCCCGGTCAGCGCCGCGATCGCCAATGCCGTGTTCGATGCACTGGGCGTGCGGGTTCGCAACCTTCCGATCACCCGCGACAATCTGATCGCAGCAATGGAATGACGTCATGAGCGCACTCAACATTCTCAGCGGCGGCGCCGCCCAGGGCCTGGTCGCGAGCCTCGCGCCAACCTTCAAGACACGGACCGGCCTCGATATCGAAGGCGGGTTCGGCGCGGTCGGCATCATGGCCGGAAAATTGCGCGAGGGCGTGCCCGCCGATATTGTCTTGCTGACGAAGGCGCTGATCGCCATTCTCGCGCAAGAAAACCTCGTCACGCCCGCTTCGATAACCGATGTCGGCCTGGTCGAAACCGCGATGGCCGTCCGCGCCGGCGATCCGCCTGTATCCGCAAGCGATCCAGCCAGCTTGCGCGCCGCGTTGCTCGGCGCGGATGCCATCTTCGTTCCCGACATCAAGACATCAACCGCCGGGCTTCATGTCGCAAGAGTGCTGCGGCAACTGGATATTGAGGACAAGGTAGCCGCCCGGCTCAGGATCTACCCGAACGGGGCCACCGCCATGCGGCATCTGGCCGGATCCGACGCACTGCGGCCGGTCGGCTGCACCCAATCGACCGAAATCATCAGCACCCCGGGCATAGTGCTGTCGGGATCGCTGCCGCCGGGATGCGAATTGTCGACGATGTATACGGCGGCCGTCGCCACCCGTGCCGCCCACGCGACCCAGGCGCAGCACCTGATCGATTTACTGAGCGGTCCGGAGCAGCACGAATTGCGGGTACAGGCAGGTTTTCTGGATGCGAAAAAAGATGCCTAGAGCATGATCCGGAAAAGTGGAAACCGGTTTATCCCTCGCGACAAACGCCAGAGGCGTTTGCGCGGAGATCATGCTCAAACAAGAAGATGAGCGACGAACATGATTCAACCTGGTTGAATCATGCTCTAAGCGTTTGATTTTTTCGAGGCGAGTTCGCGGTATCGCTCGCGGCTGTTGAGGAGATGCCGGCGCATGGCTTCTCGGGCCTTTTTCGGCAAATGGGCTCCGATCGCATGCGATATGGCCTCGTGCTCTTTCTCGATCTGGCCGAGATATTTGCGAAGGCTGTCGGGGCTGCCTTCGAAAGAGCGGATACTTTGCCGCGGAATAATCAGGCGGCCGAGAAATTCGAGAAACTCGACGAAGCGATTATTCTGTGTCGCCAGCGCGATCGACTGATGGAAGGCGAAGTCCTCCTTGATCGCACGCTCGCCACTGGAAATCGCGCGGATGAAGACGCGTTGCGCCTCCCTGATGGCTTTGATCTGAATATGGGTCGCGCGCTCGCTAGCAATGGCAGCCGCTTCGCATTCAACGGCCATACGCAACTCCAGAATATCGAGAACGCTGTTCAGGGATCCCAGACCGTCGGGGTCGATCACGTAAGGCTGCCGGCTGGTATCGCGATCGACGAACGCTCCGGCACCTTGCCGCGTGATGACGAGCCCACGGGCACGCAGCGCCGAAACCGCCTCGCGCACAACGGTCCGGCTCACGCCCATGCCCCTCATCATTTCCTGTTCCGAGGGCAATTTCGCGCCGGCCGGCAGTTTGCCGGAAATGATCTGTTCCGCCAGCCGATCGACAACCTCTGCGCTGAGGCTTCTGGGCGAGCCAAGCGGCCGCAGCAACTTGCTGCGCTGACGCCGCGCCGGGTCCGCGGGATAGCTTGACGGGTCTTGTCGGGTCATCGTACAACTTTGCCATGCTGTCGTCCGGCGGGCAATGGGTGGATTGAGTTTCCCGATCTTGCCCGACCTTGCGGATCGTACCGCCGCTCGCTGCTGAACTATGAGAATCTTCTCCCAAGATTTTTGCCGAGAAGCTTCTCCAAAAAACCGGTCAGAAAATGACCTCTCGTCAGTCCAGGGAGTAACGCGATGAAGCGCCGCGATTTCATGAAGCTGGGCGTCGGCGTTGGAGCGGCAGGTCTGACCACCGGCCTGGCGCCGGTTTCCCCCGCGCGGGCGCAGGCCAAGCAGGCGTTCAAGGCTTCCGACGTTCAGCCGGTCGGCTACCCGACCGTGGTGGCGACTGAGAACCTGGGCAGGAAACTTGAAGCCGCCACCAACGGGCGGCTCTCGGTCAAGATGTATCCGTCGATGCAGCTCGGCGGCGAGAAGGAGACCATCGAACAGACGCAGATCGGAGCGATCCAGCTGTTGCGCGTCAGCGCGGGGACCCTGGGCCCGATCGTCGACGACATCAACGTGGTCAACATGCCCTTCCTGTTCAGCAACATGGCGCATGCCGAAAAGTTCATGGACGGGCCGATCGGGCAGGAATTGCTCGACAAGATCACGGCCAACGCCAATGCCCAACTGGTCGCGCTGTGCTGGATGAATTCCGGCGCGCGCAGCCTCTACAACACCAAGCACCCGGTCAAAACCATTGCCGACGTCAAGGGCCTCAAATTCCGCGTCATCGGCAATCCGATCTTCATCGACATGATGAATTCGCTCGGCGGCAACGGCGTTGCGATGGGGTACGATCAGGTGTTCAGCGCCCTGCAGACCGGGGTCATCGACGGCGCCGAGAACAATCCGCCGAGCTATGTTTTCAGCAATCACTACACGGCGGCGAAATATTATTCGCTCACCGAGCACCTCGTGATTCCCGAAGTGCTGGTGTTCTCGAAGCGCGCCTGGAGCGCGCTTTCAGCCGACGATCAGGACCTGATCAGGAAGTTCGCCCGCGAAGCGCAGATGGAAGAACGCGTGCTCTGGAACCAGTACGAGCAGCAGGCGATGGAAAAAGCGAAGGCCGCCGGCTGCGAGATTATCGAGATTGCCGACAAGACGCCGTTCCAGAACGCGGTCAAGCCGGTGTGGGAAAAATACGGTCCAAAATATCAGGAAATGATCACCCGCATCCGGGCCATCTAGTCCGGTCGATGTTTCGCGCGCACCCTGTGTTGCATGCGAACATCGTTTGGCTTGACAATTTGCTTCGTAAGTTGGCTCGACAATTTGGGTTGGCAATCGGGAATCCAGGCAATGGCAGCAGCATTTCGCCGTGCAATGAACGGCCTCTATCTTCTGTGTGTCATCGTCGGTTGCACCGCGCTGGTATTGATTTCGGCAATCATCCCCTGGGCGGTGTTCACCCGCTACGTCCTCAACAGCGCGGCGTCCTGGCCCGAACCGCTCGCGGTTCTCCTAACCATCGTGCTGACCTTCATCGGCGCCGCCGCGGCGTATCGGCTGAACCTGCACATGAATGTTTCCTATTTCGCCGACCAGCTGCCGTCGAAATTTCACGCCCTGCTCGATCTCCTGGTCCAGCTCCTGATGGCGCTGGTCGCGATCTTCATGATCGTCTGGGGGAAGCTGCTGGTCGAAGTGACCTGGCACAATACCATCGCGGATTTTCCGTTCCTGTCGGTGGGTGTCACCTATCTGCCGATCCCGATCGGCGGCATCTGCCTGCTGCTGTTCATCATCGAGCGCATTGTCCTGGGCGCCCCGCCCGATCCGATCCCTCACACCCACGACGCCGTATCGTTCGACTGATCCGGAAAAGGGACCGACATGGATATCTTCATTCTGCTGGCGACCATGCTGATCTGCTTTCTGATCGGCATGCCGATCGCCTATTCGCTGGCGCTGGCCGCGATCGCCGGCGCCTGGTCGATCGGAATTCCGCTGGAAGCGGTGATGCTGAAAATCTCCGACGGCGTCAGCAAGGTGGCGATGCTGACGATTCCGTTTTTCGTGCTGGCGGGCGCGATCATGGCGGAAGGCGGCATGGCGCGCCGGCTGGTGGCGTTCGCGGACGTGCTGGTGGGATTTACCCGGGTGCGCGGCGGCCTTTCCATCGTCAACGTGCTGGCCACCACGTTTCTCAGCGGCATTTCCGGCTCCGCCGTCGCGGATACTTCGGCGATCGGCTCGGTGATGATCCCGCAGATGGAAAAGGCCGGCTATCCGCGGGTGTTCGCGACCAACCTCACCATCACCTCTTCGGTTCAGGCCCTGCTGGTGCCACCGAGCCATAATGCGGTGCTGTATTCGCTGGCGACCGGCGGCACGATTTCCATCAGCGCGCTGTTCATGGCGGGCGTGCTTCCCGGCCTGCTGCTCGGCTTCTCGCTGATCATTCTCTGTCTGATCTTTGCCTACCGTGAAGGGCATCCCCGCGGCCAGACCGTGCCGGCCAAGGACGCGCTTCGGATCACGATCGATGCCGCCTGGGGGCTGGTGACGCTGGTCATCATCCTCGGCGGCATTCTCGGCGGCATTTTTACCGCGATCGAAGCTGGCGCCGTGGCCTGCATCTGGGCATTTTTCGTGACGATGTTCATCTACCGCGACTATCGCTGGCGCGACCTGCCGCTGCTGCTGCATCGAACACTGCGCACGGTGGCCATGGTGCTGACGCTGATCGCCTGCGCCTCCAGCGTCGGCTACATCATGGCGCTGACCCAGATGCCGGCCAAAATGACGGCGTTCTTCCTGTCGATCTCCGACAACAAATACGTCATTCTGTTTCTGATCAACATTCTGCTCCTGGTGCTGGGCACGCTGGTCGATATGGCGCCGTCGATCCTGATCGCGACGCCGATCCTGCTGCCGGTGATGCAGAATTTCGGCGTCGATCCCGTTCACTTCGGGATGATCATGCTGCTCAATCTCGGCATCGGCCTGTGCCACCCTCCGGTCGGCTCGATCCTGTTCGTCGGATGCGCGGTCGGCAAGGTCACGATCGAACAGGTGATGCGGAAAATCTGGCCGTTCTATGCCGTGATGTTTCTGGTACTAATGTTCGTCACCTATATTCCCTGGGTGTCGCTGTGGCTGCCACGGCACATCTTGCGCTGAGGTTAAGCCATGAATCAGACCGCCAACACCTTGCTCGCCGCGATCTCGGCTGAAGCCGCCGATGCGCTGATCAATACACGGCAGATTTCACCGTTCTCCGCGCGTCCGGCGGGACTGACCCTCGATGACGCCTACCGCGTGACACCTCTGGTCAGGAAAATCTACGAAGTCCGCGGTTCAAAAGTGGTCGGGCGCAAGATCGGGTTCACCAATCGCACGATCTGGGAGCAATACGGCGTCCACCAGCCGGTCTGGGGTTATGTTTTCGACGATACCTTGAAGCATCTGGCGGAAACCGAACTGCTTGCGCTGCGTCCGTTCTCCGAGCCGCGCATCGAACCTGAAATTGTTCTCGGTCTGGGATCCGCTCCGTCCGCCGACATGGACGAGATTGCCCTTTCGTCCTGTATTGCATGGGTCGCGCTCGGCTTCGAAATCGTGCAGTCGATCTTTCCGGGATGGAAATTCGCCGCCGCCGACACGGTCGC
Organism: Bradyrhizobium sp.; assembly: GCF_050014615.1. GTDB lineage: Bacteria > Pseudomonadota > Alphaproteobacteria > Rhizobiales > Xanthobacteraceae > Bradyrhizobium. The sequence goes on from NZ_JBEKCZ010000023.1 coordinate 6,030, forward strand.
CGCCAATGGCGTTCACGGCGCACTGCTGATCGGGCCACGCCATCCGTTCGCGCCGCGCGCCACAGAATGGCTACGAACGCTTGCCGGATTCGAAATCGATCTGAACTGCAACGGCGAACTGATCGATCGCGGCCATGGCGGAAACGTGCTCGACGGGCCGCTCTCGGCGCTGCGGCATCTGGTGGGATTGCTAGCATCCGATCCGGTCAATCCGCCGCTCGGCGCCGGCGAAATCGTCACCACGGGAACGCTGACAAAAGCCATGCCGATCGCGCCGGGCGAAGTCTGGACCGCGACACCGACCGGGATCGCGCTCGACGGCATTCGCCTTCGGTTCGTGTGACGGAGACGAACTGTAAAATTTATTTCGCCGCGGTGAGTGTGTCGGCAAAGGCGACAAGATTGGCTTTCACCTCGTCATCCCCGACCATCCCCTTTGCCCGTGTCAGCAGGCTGAGGATTTTCATCCGATCGTCACGCAACAGGTAGGTGGCCCAGATATCGCGTGTATCCTTCATCGCACCGCTCATCAGCCGCGCATTGTCGGGCCCAAGATCTTGCGCAACCAGGCCGATCGAACTGGCCAGCAACTCCGCCGCGCCGCTACGGGCCTTTTGCAGCCCGGCTTCGCGGGCCGGGGTGCGCTGCTCAGGCGCAAGCTGGTCCACGAACAGAGACAACGCCGTCGCCTCGCGCGCCGCGACCCGGATCATGAAATTCATCGCCGAAGCATATTGGCTCTCGTATTGCTTCAGATTGCGAAGTACCGCGATTTCATCCGGATTGGGGCCCGGTTTGGTGTCGAAATACATGATCAGCCTGCTGGTCTGGCTCGCTGCCGTGAACCACTGGATCAGCCAGCCGACGTCGGCCGCGGTGGGGGGCGGAAACGCGGCCAGTTGCCCAAGGTCGAACACCCGCTGATACAGATCGGACGCAGGCGGCTTGCTGTAATCAGGCCGGCCGCCGGCTTTGGCGACACCATCGAGATGGAGCTCCATCGCCTGCGCGGCCTCCTTCGCAGCAACAGCGCTTTGCGGACCGTCCTGACCGAACGCCGGAGAAAGCAGCGCGATCAGCAACAGCAGGGATCGCAGGATTGGCATCGGCAGTGTCTCCCAACAATCGTGACGGCGTTCCCTGCCGGCAGCAAGCTATCCCAACTGCACGTAGCTGTGAAAGGGCCGCGCGGGAATGGCCTGATCGCGCCTACGGATCCGGGCAAAAAGCGGGACACCCGGAGTCGAACGGGCCCGGCATGTTATTCATGTCGGGCAATTTGCCCTGAACATCCACGGACTGCCAGCGATAGCCACGGCCGAGCATGCATTGCTTGAACGCGGGCGTATCGGCAAGGCCCCTGATGGCGCCGGTCTGACCATAACAAGAATCGAGATCAGCCTGATGGATAGCGTCGCTGCGCGGGTGCCCATGTGGCCTGATCAGGTCATAATAGCGTTCCTGAACGACAACGGTATCGGCGCTCGCGCTGGCGATACCCGCCAGAAGCACCATTGAAATAATGATGGTCCGTTTCATGACCAGGCTCCTTCCATGTTCTTGAGTGTCAAACGCTGTCCCTGTGGGTCCCGCCGAACCGGGCCTGCGTTCGAACGGGTTTCGTTACAAATTGGACATAACAAATTGGACTTGCCGCCCATCCCGCGCTCGTGAGTTGCATGCCTGATCTGGCGCATTGTATTTCCAGGGCAAACGTCAGATGATAGCTTTGACGGCGCAACACCGGCTCGCCCCGCATTCGACCGCGCGGCGCTAATCAAAAAAATTCAACGGAGGAAACCATGGTCGACCGTCGCACTTTCACCACGCTGCTGGCCGGTACCATGGCCGCGCCCGGGGTATCGTTCGGGCAGAGCTCTACGCCTGCGAAGAATGTATTCTATGCCAGCGCCGGGCCGGAGCTGACGCTCTACAGCGTCGACGTCGATAACGCGGCCCTCGTCAAGCACGATACGGTGTCGACCGCGGCCAATATCCAATATGCGTGGCCACATCCGTCAAAACAGTATCTCTACGTCGTCTCCAGCAATGGCGGCCCGGGTTCGGCGGGCGTGACCGGCAACAGGCATCTGGCCAACGCCTTCAGGATCGATCCCTCCAGCGGCGCGCTGACGCCGCATGGCGCAACACTGACGCTGCCCTCGCGCCCGATTCACACCAGCGTCGATATCGCGGGCGAATATCTCCTGATCGCCTATAACGACCCCAGTAACCTGACCGTGCATCGCATCAACGCCGACGGCACGCTGGGCGAGCGCATTGAGCAGCCGGCGACGCTCGACACCGGCAAATTCGCCCACCAGATCCGCGTCACGCCTGATAACAAGCACGTCATCCTGGTGACGCGCGGCAACAACGCGCCAACCGACAAGACCGTCAATCCGGGCTCGCTCAAGATCTTCGGCTTTAGGGACGGCGTGCTCACCCCCGTCGCGGCGATCCAGCCCGGCGACGGCATGCAATTCGGGCCGCGACATCTCGACTTCCACCCGACCCAGCCGTGGGTCTATGTCTCGATCGAGAGCCAGAACAAGCTCTACGTCTACAAGCGCGATCCCGTGACCGGCATTTCGCGCGAGCCGTTATTCATCAAGGACACGCTCAGCGATCCCGCATCGAAAGCCGAGCAGCTCGCGGGACCGATCCATGTTCATCCCAGCGGCCGCTTCGTCTATCTCACCAACCGCGCCTTCACGCTGACCGATGTCGAGGGCAAGAAGGTGTTCGCGGGCGGCGAGAACTCGGTGGCGGCGTTCGCCATCGACCAGGCCACCGGCGAGCCGACGCTGCTGCAGAACATTGACGGACACGCGAATTATCTGCGTACCTTCGGGGTCGATCCCGGCGGGCGGCTTCTGGTCGCCGCGTCGGTCTGGCCGATGCCGATGCGCGACGGGACCACCATGCCTGCCGCGATCGGCATGTTCCGCATCGGCGGCGACGGCAAGCTTGAATTCGTGCGCAACTACGAGATCGACGCCGCCGCGCAGAAGCAGCAATTCTGGGCCGGGATGGTGACGCTGGCGTAGCGCGCCATGGCGCATTTATTCGGACGCGAGATGGCCGACGAAGCTCAGTGGCCGCTCGATCGCCATTTCAACAGCCGCTGCTCGGCGATCGACATTGCGAGCGCGGTCACATAGCCGACGACGCCAAGCAGGATGACGCCGGCGAACAAGTCCGCGGATCGAAATGCCCGTGCCGACAGCAGCACCCAGTGTCCGAGGCCATCGAGGCCGGCGAGAATCTCGCAGACCACCGACAGAATAAGCGCCACGGTCAGGCTGAGGCGCATGCCCGAAAGGATATCAGGGCTGGCCGAGGGCAGCGCGATCTTGAAAATAACTGCCAGCCGCGACATATGCAGCGACCGCGCCACTTCATAAAGCCGCGGCTCGACCGCCGCGAAGCCGTGGATCGTCGCCAGCAGCATCGGCCAGATCGCACCGAACGCGATCACGAACAGCGCCATGCTCTGGGTCAGGCCCAGCATGGCGATGGCGACGGGAATAATCGCGGACACCGGCAGCGGCCGCAGGAATTCGAGCGAGGGCGCGACATAACTGCGCATCATCCGCGATGAGCCGATCATCGCGCCAAGCGCGATACCGGCGATGGAGGCGATGAACCAGCCATAGGCCATGTGCGCCAGCGTCCCCAGCAGCTTGTCCCAGAGATCGCCACCGGCAAATCCACGCACCAACGCGGCCCAGGCGCGGTCCGGCCCCGGCAGAAAGACCGGCGATACCAGCCGCTGGTTCGCGATCACCTGCCACACCCCGACAAAGCCCGCCGCAACCGCGAGGCTGGCCGCGCGCCAGTACAGCACCGAGCGGGTCACGTTGCCTCCCTCGCCAGCGCCGCACGCCCGAACAGATGGCGCTGCGCGACCACAAGGCCGGTGTTCAAGAGGTATCCGACGGTGCCGATCCACACCAGATAGGCCAGCATCAAATCGGGCCGCAGCGCCTGCTGCGCGGTCATGATCGCGGCCCCGAGCCCGATCGGATTGATGGCGATCTCGACCGTGACCGCCACGATCAGGGCAATCCCGGCGGCCAGACGAAACGCCAGGAAGATCCGCGGCAGCGCCGCCGGAATGATGATCTTGCGGACTCGATCGGCCGGAGAAAGCCGCAGCGCGCGCGAGACCTCGATCAGGCGCGGCTCGATGCTTGCGACGGCGGCGCGGCTCAGGATCAGCACCGGCCAGATGCAGGCGAAGGCGACGATCACGATTTCCATGCGGTATCCGAACCCCAGCGCGATCAGCGCGATCGGCAACAGCGCGATGGAGGGGATCGGACGCAGCGCCTCGATGGTGACTTCCATCAGCCGGTCGAAGGCGTGGAAGATTCCAAGCGCGATGCCGAACACGAGACCAACAGCGCTGCCGATCAACAGCCCGGCGAAGGCCGGGATCAGCGTGTCGCGGGTTGCGATCAGGACCGAACCATCCGCAAAAGCCTCGGCCAGCGCCAGCGCAATGGCGCTCGGCGGCGCCAGAGAATCGCTTTGCAAATGCACCCCGCGCGCCCAGATCTCCAGCACCACAAGCGTCGCGACCGGCAACACGAGGGCCTTGGCCCGCTCCGGCATCATGGCTCCGAAGCCTTGATGAAGTCGAACAATTCGCGCCGCAGCCGCAGAAACTCCGGATTTTCCCGCGTCCGCAGTTGATCGCGCGGCCGCGGCAGATCGATTGTGAGTTCGATCCCGATGCGGCCGGGATGCGGCAGCAGGCCGATGACGCGGTCGCCCAGATAAATCGCCTCTTCCAGATCGTGGGTGACGAAGATGACCGTCGCATCGCTGGCCCGCACCAGCGACAGTACCTCGTCCTGCAATCCTTGACGCGTCATCGCATCGAGCGCGCCGAACGGCTCATCCATCAACAGCGCCTTGGGCTCCTGCGCCAGACACCGCGCAATCTGCAGCCGCTGCTGCATGCCGCCCGACATCTCCGCCGGATATTTGCCGGCGTGGTTGGGCAGTCCAACTTTCTTCAGCAATTCGTCGATGCGCCCGGCGCGCTGCGACGCCGCGATGCCGGATGCTTCCAGCGCCAGCGAGACGTTGCCGGCGGCGGTCCGCCACGGCAGCAGCGCCTTGCCGTAGTCCTGAAACACGATCGCGATATCGCGCCGCGGCGTCAGCATCGGCTTGCCGTCAAAGGTCACCGAGCCGCTGGTCGGCTGATATAATCCGGCCGCGAGACGCAGCGCGGTGGTCTTGCCGCAACCGGACGCGCCGATGATGCAGAGAAACTCGCCCGGCTTCACCTCAAGGCTGATATTTTCCAGGATGGCCTTGCCGCCGAGATCGAGCGTGACATTGGAAAACACGATCTGCGGGCGCACCTGATCGGGGAACCTTGTCACCTGGCTTGCTGCGGTTGCCACGCTCACGATCGATCCTTTTTGTCCGGCGGATAGACGAAATCCAGCGTCGAATGCAAATGAGACCCGAGCATGGCCTGCGCGCCCGCGAGATCGCGGGCGAGAATCCGGTCGGCGAGGCGTTGGTGGACCGCGACAAATTTCTTGCCGCTGTCAAACCCGCGCATCATCACCCGGCGATAGCGGTAAGCCTGATCGTACAGATCGGAATGCGCGATCAGAAGCCGCCTTGATCCGCATGCCGCCAGCAGCGCGGTGTGAAACGCCTTGTGAAGTCGGTCGAAATCCGGCGCGCCCTCGCGGAATTCATTGCCGGTCCGCTCGATGTGCCGCCGCATCTGGTGCAGCGCGCTGACAATGCCCGCCTCCCAGGCATCGTCGCCTTGGGCGATCGCGAGCCGCAGCGCCTCGATCTCGACCACCGTGCGCATCCGCGTGATATCCAGCAGGTCCTCACGGCTGACGTCGGCGACCCGAAAGCCGCGCTGGCCGATCCCGACGATCAATCCCCGCGATACCAGCCGCGACAGGCCTTCGCGCAGCGGCGTGGCGCCAATTTCATAGCGCTGCACCAGATCGACGATTCCCAGCCGCGCGCCGGGCGCCAGCAGCCCGGCGATGATGTCGCGCTCTACCAGACTAGCCGCACGTTCGCTCAACGTGTCGGTCTCGGGCACCTCAGATGAATCGGTTCGCGCCATGGTCGACAACTCCGGCCGCTGCCCTAGTTCAGCATGAGCTTATTGAGATCGACCTTGGTCTGCAGCATTTTTTGCGACGACATGATGTCGATCCACCAGGCGAGTTGTTCGGCTTTCAAGGCCGGCTCGGATCGGTTCGGCGGCGACGCCTTCACCAGCTCAATGGATTGCTTGGTGAATTTCGCGATCGATGCCGAGGCCTTGTCACGATCGCTGTTGACGATGTCGGCGCCTTCCGCGATCGCGGCGCGGAATTTCTTGATGGTGTCGGGATTCTTCTCGGCCCAGTCGCGGGCCGCCGCATAGAAGATGATCGGCTCGGTCCGGGCGAGTTCAGCGCCGTAGCGCGCGCCGATCGTGCCGAGACCGGCATTGGTCATCCGGGTGATGAACGGCTCCGCCGTCAGCACCACGTCGACCCCACCCGATTTGATGATGTCGGCCATGGTCGGAAACGTCACCTCGACGAAATTCACGCTCCTGGGATCGACGCCCTTTTCAACCAGCCATTTGACGAACAGCACATGCAGGAATGCGCCCAGCCCCGGCGCCCCGACTTTCTTGCCCACGAAATCCTTGGGCTCCTTGATGGTGATGCCGTTGCGCACGAAGGCGGCAATGTTGGCATTGGAACTCGGGTTCATCACGGACGCACCGGCGACCGCGACCAGATCGAGGCCGCCATCGGCGGCCTGCAGGAATACTGTCGATGTCGGGCCGCCGATCTGAATCGAATTGGAAACGATCGCGGCCGGGATATTCGAATTGATGCCGATCAGAACCATCTCGGCATCAAGGCCGTGCTTTCTAAAGATGCCCTCATCGACCGCGACCATCGCCGAGGCGCAGTCCGTCGTCGCGGTGCAGCCGATCTGGATTTTTGTCTGAGCGCAGGCGGGACTGGCGACCAGAGCCGCCGCCAACGTCGCTGCCGCCAGAAACTTGGTCATGGATGGCCTCCCCGATCGCGATATTTTCATCGCCTCTTGATTATCGATATTTTATATGATCATATATTTTGTAAAGCTACAAGGGAGATGCGTATGAAGCTCGCGACATTTCGGTCCGGCGGTCCGGAAAAAGTCGGTCTGGTCCATGCGAATGACTCCCGGCTGTTCGATCTGGCGACAGCAGCGGCACGCAGCGGATCCAATCTGCCTTTCATATCCATGCTGTCGCTGATCGACGGAGGCCCTGCCGCGCTCGACCAGGCAAGAACCCTGTTCGACGACTACGGCCAGGACGACACCCTTTCGGTCGATGTGGCCAGCGCCGAAATCCTGGCGCCGATCCCGGAGCCGCGGCAAATGCGCGACGGCATGTCGTTCCCGCTGCACATCCTGCAGGCGCCGCGCGGTCAGCTCAAGCTCGCGGCGCGCGCCAAAAACGATATGGCCGAACTCGCGCGGCTCGAAGCCGAACCGCTCGGCGAATTACCCGAGGTCTATCGCAAGCAACCGATCTACTACATCACCAACCGCTTCAGCGTCCGCGGCACCAACACCACGGTCAAGTGGCCGCGCTACAGCCAGGTGATGGATTACGAACTTGAATTCGGGATCATCACCAAAAACAAGGGCGCAAATATCCCGGCGTCGAAAGCCAAGGATCACATCTTCGGCTTCACGATCTTTAACGATTTCTCGGCGCGCGACGCCCAGCGCATCGAGATGGAAGGACGCCTCGGCCCCGCCAAGGGCAAGAGCTTTGACGGCGGCAACGTCATGGGTCCCTGGATCGTGACCTATGACGAGATCGGCGATCCCTACGCTTTGAAAATGGAAGCGCGCGTCAACGGCAAGATGCGCTCGCAGGGCGTCACCAAAGGCATGCTGTTTTCATTCGAGGAAATCATTGCGCATGTCACGAGGGATGAAACCCTGATGCCCGGCGAATTCATCGGATCGGGCACCGTCGGCAATGGTTGCGGACTTGAGCTCGGCTGGTATCTTGAACACGGTGACTCGATCGAACTCGAGGTCGAAAAAATCGGGATCCTGAAAAACAAGGTCGAGCGCCAGGAAGCGTGAAGAGCTGCGTAGGGTCGACTGAACACAAAAGAAACGACTGAATACCAACAGACGTGCGAGGAAACGCCATGGCCAGACGACTGATCGATATTTCAGTGCCGCTGCAAAACGACGTGCCGGCCGATCCGCCGGGCCTTCATCCGCAGATCCAGTACAGCGATCACCAGCAGGGCCTGCCGCGGATGCTGAGTTTCTTCGATGGCCTCAAGGCCGAGGATCTGCCGGATGGACAGGGTTGGGCGATGGAAATCGTGCAGCTCTCGACCCACAACGGCACCCATCTCGACGCGCCCTACCACTATCACCCGACCATGAATCGCGGAGAGCGGTCATGGACCATCGACGAGGTGCCGCTGGAGTGGTGCCTGCAGCCCGGCGTCAAGCTCGACTTCCGTCATTTGCCCGACGGTTACGTCGCGACCGCCAAGGATGTCGAGACTGAATTGAAGCGCATCGGCCACACGTTGTCGCCGCTGGAGATCGTCGTGGTCAATACCAGCGCCGGCGCCAAATACGGCCGACAGGATTACGTCAATTCCGGCTGCGGCATGGGCTATGAAGCGACGATGTATCTATTGGAACGCGGCGTGCGGCTGACCGGCATCGACGGCTGGAGCTGGGACGCGCCGTTCGTCTACACCGCAAAACAGTTCGCCGAAACCAAAGACGCCAGCCTGATCTGGGAAGGCCACAAAGCCGGGCGCCATATCGGCTACTGCCACATCGAGAAGCTGCACAATCTGGAGCTGTTGCCCTCGAGCGGATTCACCGTGTCGTGCTTTCCGGTCAAGATCGAGCGCGCCTCGGCGGGCTGGACCCGGGCGGTGGCGATCATCGACGGGTAAGCCTGCCGAACGGCTTTCGCGTCAGAAATCAATGCGACGCAATTTTTCAGGATCGTGCGGCGGACCCTCGAATCCCTGCATAATCCATTGAAATATAACGTTAAAACAGCAATTCCGAGAGGTATCATCCGGATCGGCCGGATCGCGCGTCGAAAACGCGCTTGCCATTGTCGCTGGATAATGCCGACCGGTGCTGCCGCGATTTTCAGCGTTAACCAACCGGCCACGATCGCACCACCTACTTTAGTTTCTCCGTCGTGAAGGATCTGCGACGGTGTTTCGCTTGCTGAGGGCGCGGGCAACGCTAGAATGCTCCCAAGATCAAGCAAGACCAAGCAAGCAAGACCAAGAAAGTCAGAGTGGAGAGAAACGTTATGAAAAAAACATCGCGACCGCCTTTGTTCGGGTCCCTGCCGAAACTTCTCGGCGCCACCGCCCTCGGCCTGTTGGCGACGACGTCCGGCCAGGCCCTTGCCGCGGACCCCATCAAGATCGGCGTTATCGCGGAAGCGCAGGCCATCGCCGGGGCGTCGATCCCGCAGGCCGCCCAGATGGCTGCCGATGAAATCAACGCCAAGGGCGGCGTCGACGGACGCAAGATCGAAATCATCACCTATGACAACCACTCTTCATCGGCGGATTCGGTTCGCGCGTTCCAGCGCGCGGTCAATGAGGACAAGGTCAACATCGTCATCGCCAGCTACATCAGCGAAGTGGTGCTGGCGCTCGAACCTTGGGCATCGCGGCTGAAAACGCCGTTCATCACCCCGGGTGCCGCGTCCAACGAGATCAGCAAGAGTGTCCATAATGATTACGAGAAGAACAAATACACCTTCCATGGCTATCTGACCTCGGCCGCGCTGGCGCTGTCGGTCTGCGACGCCGCCAAAGAGTTGCTGGTCGAACAAAAGCACATGAAGACCGCCGTCATCATGAGCGAGGACGCCGCCTGGACCAAGCCGCTCGATATCGGATACGAGGAATGCCTGCCCAAGATCGGGCTGAAGGTGCTCGACCATATTCGCTTCTCGCCTGACACCACCGACTTCACGCCGATCTTCAACAAGATCGAGGGCGCCAAGCCCGACGTGATGATCACCGGCATTTCGCATGTCGGCGTGCAACCGACGGTACAGTGGAAGAACCAGCAGGTTCCGATCCCCATGCTCGGCATCAGCTCGCAAGCCACCAATTCCACCTTCGGCAAGGACACCAACGACGCCTCCGACGGCGTGCTCTATCAGGGCGTCTCAGGTCCCGACGTCGCGGTGACGCCGAAGTCGATCCCGTTCGCCGAGGGCTTCAAGGCCAAGTTCGGCAATTATCCGTCCTATGCCGGTTACACCACCTACGACGAAGTCTATTTCATCGCCGATGCCGTCAAGCGCGCCGATTCGACCGAGGCGGACAAACTGGTCGAAGCGCTGGAAAAGACCGATTGGGAAGGCACCATCGGCCGCGTCCAGTTCTACGGCAAGGACGACCCGTTCACCCATTCGATCAAATACGGCAAGGGCCTGATCACCGGCCTGATGCTGCAATGGCAGGATGGTAAGCAGGTCAGCGTCTGGCCCAAGGAAGTCGCCAAGGGCCAGTTGAAGTTCCCAAGCTTCATCAAGGTCACATCCAACTGAGATCCGTATGATCATGCTCCCGGGTTTGCCCGGGAGCATTTTCGTGTTTGCAGCTTTCCAGAATGAGGCAGCGCTGCTGCCGCGGCCAATTTAAATGCTTGCCTTCCAGATCTTGATCGACGGTTTTGCCATCAGCGCCTTGTATGCCCTGGGGGCGACCGGATTCACCCTGATCTTCGGCGTCTCCGGCGTGCTCAACCTCTCGCACGGCGCCATCATGGTGCTGGCCGCGGTGGCGGCATGGGCGGCCGCAAGCGTGCTGCATGTCAACACCTATGCCGGCGCGCTGGTCGGCGTCGCGGTCGCGCTGATAGCCGCGCTCATCACCTACTTCGCGGTGGTGCAGCCGATCCAGAAATCGAAGCGAATTCCCAACGAGGAGAAGGAAATCTTCGTCCTCACCGGCACGCTGCTGTGGGGGATCATGATCCAGGAACTGATCGCGTATTTCTTCACCAACAACGCCAAGACCGTATTGCCGATCGTCGAGGGCGTCGTCGACATCCTCGGCGTGCGCACGCCGAAAAACGAGATCTTCACCGCCGTGGTCTGCTGTCTGGTGATCGGCCTGCTCTGGCTGATGGTGAATCGCACCCGCACCGGCAAGGCGGTGCTGGCGGCATCGATGAATCCGCGCGGCGTCACCCTGCTCGGGCTTGAGCTGACCAATATCTACGTCGTGGTCTGGGCGATCTACGGCATTCTGGCCGGCATCGCCGGCGTGCTGCTCGGCATGTTTCTCGGGGTCAGCTCCTACAGCGTCGGGCCGCTCACCGCGAGCGCGTTCTCGATCGTGGTGCTGGGCGGCCTCGGCAGCGTGTCGGGTTCGCTGATCGCGGCCTTCGTGGTCGGCTATCTCGAGACCTTTACCGCCTATCTGGTTTCGCCGGCCTACCGGACCATTCCGGCGCTGCTGCTGCTCGTCATCGTGATGTATATCCGGCCGCAAGGCCTGCTCGGGAGGCGATGAGCGTGGCGGATTTCTTCAAATCGCGGCTGTTCTTCATAGCCCTCGGCATCGTGATCGTCGCCTCAACGCTGCCGCTCTATGTCTCCGGCTACATTCTCGGCCTGCTCACGGTCGCCTATTACTTCGGCGTGTTCGCGATGTCGTGGGACCTGCTGTTCGGGTTCGCCGGCGAAGTGAATTTCGGCCCGACCTTCCTGATCGGCGTCGGCGCCTACACCGCGGGGATTCTCAACAACCAATATGGATGGTCGGTCTATCTATGCATCGTGCTCGGCGCGATGGCGTCGGTGGTTGCCGGCTTCGTGCTGGCGCTCCCGGCGCTGCGGGTGCGCGGGCCGTATTTCGGGCTGACCACGCTGGTCGCGGTGTTGATGCTGCAGAACTTCATCGTGGTGTTCGCCGATCTCACCGGCGGTGAAATCGGCCTCACCATTCCCGATGTCATTTCGATCGACGCCGGCGTCAATTACTGGATCGCGCTCGGCTTCATGACCATCAGCGGCATCATTCTGTACGGGCTATCGCAGTCGCCGATCGGTCTCGTGCTGCAGGCCAGCGGACAGGATCCGGTCCAGGCCGGTGCGCTCGGCTTCAACATCGTCAAGCACAAGCTGGCCGCCTTCATCGTCAGCGCCTTCTTCTCAGGGCTATCGGGGGCGCTGCTGGTGTTTTACTTCGGCACCGCATCGGTCGGCACGGTTGTCGATGTCGCTGTGGGCGTCAACGTCATTGTCGCCGCGGTGCTGGGCGGCCGCCGCACCGTGCTCGGCGCGGCACTGGGCGCGATCTTCCTGATCGTCGCCGGCGAATTCCTGCGGCCGACCGGCGAGCTTGCCACCTTCATCGTTTCGGCGGTCGCGTTGCTGGTGGTGCTGTTCTTCCCCGGCGGGTTCCTCGGAGCGGCCCTGTCGCGCGAGGCGCGCTCGTGATGGACGCGACAGCCGCCAACGCTCCCGTGCTCGAAGTCCGCGGCCTGGTCAAGCGCTTCGGCGGCCTCACCGCGGTGAAGAATCTCAGCCTCGATCTGCGCGCCGGCGAGATTTTTGGCCTGATCGGCCCGAACGGCTCCGGCAAGTCGACGGCGATGAAGGCGATCATGGGGATCGAACGCCCGACCGCGGGCGAGGTGATTTTCCAGGGCGAGAACATCGCCGGCCTGCCCGCGCACAAGATCGCGCGCAAGGGTTTCGGCATGGTGTTCCAGCACTCGCGGCCGCTGAACCGGCAGACCGTGCTGGAAAACATCATGGTCGCGCTATTGCCGGACAGCCTGTTCATGCTGTTCGCGGACAAGGCGCTGACCGAACGCGCCAAATGGATCGCCAACCGCGTCGGCCTCGGCGCGGTGATGGATCGCCGGCCGCCGACCTTGCCGTTTGCGGATTTGCGCCGGCTTGAACTCGCCAAGGCGATCGCCCGGGATCCCAAGGTGGTGCTGGTCGACGAACCCTTCGCCGGACTGACGCTGGCCGAAGTCGGCACCTTCTCCGAACTGATCCGCAGCTTCCGCGACGAAGGCCGCGCGGTGCTGCTGGTCGACCACAACGTCAAGAGCGTCGCGGCCCTGGTCGATCGCGTGCTGGCGATGTATCTCGGCGAGGAAATCGTCACCGGCCGCGCCGACGAGGTGATGCGCAACGAGACCGTGCGGCGGGTCTATCTCGGCGGCGCGATCGAGACCTCCGCCCGCCCGGAAACCAACTTCAAGGACAAGGTGCCGCTGCTGCAGGTGGAGAATGTCAGCGTCTTCTACGGCAAGGCCCAGGCGCTGGAGAATGTGTCGATCCATGTTCATCAGGGCGAGTTCGTCTCGGTGGTGGGGCTCAACGGCGCCGGCAAGACCACCCTGTTCAATACGATCTCGGGCTTCCTGCCCTACAGCGGCGAAATCGTGCGCGACGGCGAAGCCCTGCGCGGCACCAGCCCTGCCCGCATCGCGCGCAGCGGCATCGTGCAATGCCCGGAATCGCGGGAATTATTCGGTGAGATGAGCGTGCGCGAAAACCTCGATCTCGGCGGCCAGCACCTGACCGACGAGGCCAGGGAAAAGCAGCTCGCGTGGCTGTTCGAACTCTTCCCCATTCTCAGAGAGCGTCAGGGCCAGTTGGCGCAGACGCTATCCGGCGGCGAACAGCAGATGCTGGCGATCGGCCGCGCGCTGATGATGCAGCCGAAAATCCTGATCCTGGATGAACCGACGCTCGGCCTGGCGCCGGTTATTCTCGAACTGCTGTCAAAGGCGCTGGAAAAACTGCGGCAGACCACGCCGATCACGGTATTGTTGGGCGAGCAGAACGTGACCTTCGCGCTGCCTCATGCCGACCGGGTGTATGTGCTGGAGCATGCGCGGATCGTCTGGGAAGGCGATCCCGGCCGTTTTGCCGCGGAGGCCGGTGAAGGCTATCTCTGAAAGCCCTCACTTCTGAAAGCCATCACTTCCGAAATCTTTAAGTCCAGATTTCTGAAAAATTTGCCGGCTTACGTCAATAATTCCTGACGGTCCGAATTTCCATCGGTCGTGCGAGCTGCGTCGGAGCGGGCTCTGGCATCACATAGATGCCTGCAAGTTCCGCCTGCGCGGCTTCCGATATCCATCTGGACGCCGCCGGTTCCCAAATCACCAATCCGATCAGCATTGCCGCCAGAAGCACGGGGAAAACCAAAAATCCAATACGCCGGCGCTCGAACAAGCTTCTGTCGCTTTTGCCTGATCTGTCGATCGAACCATGCATGATTGCCTCCGCTGTAGGAACATACCCCAGCGTGGTTTAGCGCATGGCGCGCGCGATGAATGTGAGCTGCCTCACATGGTCGAGATCAACCTCTTTTTTTGGAATCCGCGAACCGGCCCATCACGCGATCCAGGTGCCGGGCGGGCTTTCGCTCGAAAGCGAAAACGCTTTTAGCCGTCTTCGCCGCCAGATCCCGCCAGCGCCTGAAGCGACTCGGTATCCAACACAACGATGGCACCGTGTTCGAGACGAACCCAGTTGCGCCCGGCCCAGGCCCGCAACTGCTTGTTGATGCTTTCCCGGGTCATGCCGACCATCTCGCTGATCTCCTGCTGGGTGATGGCGATGGTGCGGCCGCCCGGCGCGAGCTTGTGTTTTTCGGTCAGGCGTATCAGCGCGCTGGCAAGCCGGCCCGCCAGATCCTGTAGAATGACTTCCTCGACCTGATCGCTGGTCCATCGCAGGCGCGCGCAGAGCAGTTCGATGAATTTCATCGCCAGCGCCGGCTGGCCGCGCACGAAGGGGAGAAATTCGCGGCGATCGATCACAAAAATCTCGCAATTGGTATTTGCCGTGGCGTCGGCGGTTCGCGCCAGGCCGTCGAGCAGCGCGACTTCGCCGAAAATCTCGCCGGGACCGATCAGGTTCAAAATCGCACTGCGACCCTCGGCCGAGGAGATGCTGATCTTCACCGTGCCGCGGATCACCGCAACCAGGCTGTTGCCGGGATCGCCTTTGGAAAAGATCGCGGCGCCGCGCTTTAACGTGGCGTGCTTGGCGTAACGGCAGAGCTGGTCGAGCGCCTCAGGATCGAGGTCGCAAAAAATCGGGTGCTTGCGCAGCACCGCCAACTTGTTGCCCGGGGCTTCCCGCGCTTCACCCGTCTTGTCTTGAGGCACGCCAATCAGATCTCCAGAAGCGGAGCCAGCACGATACGGCTCCGGAAAACGGCATCGTAGCACCGTATTCGCGCGGAGCATGCAAGGGGCGGATGCCGATATGGCCGTTATCCCTCCATTAGATTAGCGAAAGATCATGACGGAACAAGCGTTTGGACGCGCTCCGACGCCGGATGACAGGGGATTGGACGACAAAAAACTATCCAAAATTGTATCTATTAAGACGATCTACCTTGAAGGAATTTCCGAATCCCGATCGCATGGACATCGGCCGCGCCCGCATGAACCCCGTCTTTACCAACTTTGATCGCGCCATCGCCCGATGCAGGGAACGTTTACATCCGCTGATCATCCTGCGCCGCAACCGGGATGCCGATATGCCGCGAATGCGAGGCAGCGGACTTCCGGATGACGGAGATGACGCGATGCCGCAGATCTGGATGACATATGACGAGATCGCCGCCCTGATGGGCTGCACCACGGATGCGGTTCGTGTCCAGGTCGCCTATCGATGCCTCGATCGAAAGAAAAGCCGCGATGGCGTGACGCGGGTCAAACTCGATTCCGACTGGACCGCGCATTTCCTTGCGGCGAGCCGGGACGTCGACCCCGCGCTGGACCAGGCCATTCGCGATCTGCAAACAATCCGCAGCGAGATGGCCCGCGACGCCGGCCAGATCGTCGGACCGGATGCCGACCCGCATCAGGGTGAATTCGCTTTCAAGCGCAGCGGCTGACAATGGAGCCCGGCGCTGATCTTCGCCGGGGAAAGCATTAAGTTTTCTTCACCGCTGGTTGCCAAGCGGATGGCAAAGGGGCACGTTATCCCGATGGTGCCGTCGCCATTACCCAAACCAGCAGCACAATCCCTCTCTCACGCCCAGCCAACGCAGCCGCGGCGGCGCCATCCAGCGCCACGGCTCGAGGCCGCGATGGCATGCGACACGGCGTTTCGCATCATCGTGCGCCGCGGCCTGAAAAATTTGACCGCAAATCACGCGGCGACGTGCGAAGGCGACGCCGACGCGCTGCATCGCATGCGCATCGCGCTCACGCGCCTGCGAACGGCCATCTCGTTTTTCTCGCCGATGGTTGCCGGTCCGCAACGCGCGCGACTAAGAGACGAATTGAAATGGCTGAACGCCCATCTCGGTGTCGTCCGCGACCTTGATGTCGCGATCGAACGCTTGAGGCAAACCGACAAACAGCGTCCCACGGCGGATCATGGATCCTGGAGTCGGGAGCGCGCCGAGAGTCAGCGGCATCTGGCGCGCGTGCTTCGGTCAATCAGATATCAGCGGCTGGCTAAGAGCATATCGACCTGGGTCGAGAAGGGATCCTGGTCCACCAAGGCTGGCAAGCGAGCCGCCAGACAGCGCGCTTGCCCGATCGCCGAATACAGCGCGTACAAACTGGCGCGGTGGCAGAAGAAGCTGATCCAGAAGAGCCGCAAGCTGCAGGATCTTGACACGAAAGAACGACATCGGCTGCGCCTGAAGAACAAGAAGCTCACTTATGCCATCGAATCTGTCGCAGAGCTGATTTCAAGCCGCGAGATTTCGAAGCAGCAGGCGACGGTGAAATATCTGCGTAAAGCGCAGAGATGCCTCGGACATTTGAACGACGATGCCAGGGGCCGATCGCTGGCGCTCACGGTAGGACGAGGCGTGGAGCGGGCATCCCAGCCGTTTCTCACCCCGAAGCACGAAAAGCGTCTGCTACGGAATGCAGCCGCAGCCTACAAAAAGCTGGCCGAACTGAAACCGCTGCGGATCTGAGATCAGAGAGATGAGTTAACTTGGCTAACTTGCCGCCAACGCGGAAAATATTCTGGACTAGTCGAATACAGACAGCAGAGCCTTCAGCGCCGGCAGATCTTTCGGTATTTTCTTGCTCAGCATTTTTTCGCACACTTTATCGAATCGCTGCGCACCAATATCCAGGCTCATATCGAGTTCATCGTTCCAGTATAGCGGGCAATGCTTGGCCTTTCGCGCATGCGATCCCGTGTCTGCAAGAATACCCGTTAGCCCCTGCACCACCGCGTTCCCCACCAGGTGATCAGCCCCGGGCCCGTGGGTCGGCTGATTTTCATAGGCCGCCGCAAATATAATAATATTTTCCTGTCCCGGATCTGACCACCAACAATTGTAATCCATGAAGACCTTGCCATTCTGCTGATACGTAATCGGCTTATCAACAATACAGAACAGGAAATCGACGCCGAGTTCCTGACGCTTGTTGTTCAGACCACGCGCGGCGATATTGGCGTTGAGTTGCAATCTGTGCCCCTTGACTTGCTGCCAGGCCCCCAATGGTATTGAAATATCAACGACCTCAAATCCGAACCGGCGCTGCGCTCCATTCATCCGCCGGACGGTGTTCTCGAGCTCGGGGAATATGTGATTGACGTCCCATACGGCAACGCGGAACTCGTGCAGATCGGTGGCGCTTCGTGCGCTGGAGGAGACCAGCGGCGTGGACATCGCATCGCGCGTCAACTCGCGTGGCATGCAGATCCGGCCTTCTGGATCGCGTGCGTAGACCACCGGCACCGCCCAATCAATGGTATCGTGGCTGGTCGAATAGTTCACGGCGATGCGTGCTTCGCGGGCGGCACTTCCGAAGGTCGCCCCATGTGCCAGCGACCAGTAGAAATGCTGTGAAAATTCCGTTGCGGCGTCATCGCGGACGCTGAACTGGTTGGCAACAACGGCCGGAACACCGTTCGCCACCAGAGCGGGCGCGATCCCGCGGTTGAAATCGGCCTTGCGTCTCGGCGTCCCTCGGGCGTCGCCTCGCCCGGTTTCGCACGCATTCAGGAATACCAGGCGAATACCGCGCTGACAGAGTATCTCGCAGGCATTTCGCGCGCTGACATTGAAAGCCCCGCCTTTGTCGTCTTCAAAAACCAGAAATCCCTGTCCCATATCCTGATCGAAGGCGCCGTGTCCGATGAAATGGACGACGTCATAACTGACGGCCGAAAGCCAGCGGTGAAGCGTCGTCGGCGTCGTGGCGCGAAGGACTTCAAGTTCAACCAAACCAGCCTCGATCAGCGGTTGAAAGCCGCGCCGGATAACGGCCTCTTCCTGCTCTGACGATAATTTTGCGGTGCCGATCGGCTGCGCCACGGCGACGAGAATCCGCAGCGGACCGTGCTTCGGCCGAATGACTTCCACCGGCATCGCCGTTAGAGCGTTGCGCACGAAGTGCAGTTCCTGGGTCGCCAGAAACGTCTTTCGATCGGGATCGAACGCGAATTCCCACGGCTTGTCCGCTATCCATGGAATCATCGATGTAAAGATCACATTCAGATGTCCGGCTCGCTCACGCGAACGCGCAACATCATAGAGCCGGCGAATTTCGCGCGGAAACAGCGTATCGAACAGCAGCGTACCGTATCTAATGAGTTCATCGTCGGTCGGCGCACCCGAACCGAATTCACCATCGACGTATTTTTTCATGCGCTCGTGCATGGCGATGATTTCCTGCCAGCGCTTGCCGGCCTCGCCGCCACGTGCCGTGAAGGGCTCGATGATACGGGCGCCACCATAGGTCGCCAGCAATTGGTAAGGCTGCGGCGTAACCGACGTATCGCCCGTCTTGCCCCGATCGCCGGTGGTCCGTTTACCTCCATTGACCGGCAGTTCCGTATTCGGTCGGGGAGCGATCAGCATGAGTTGAAAGGCGTCGCTGAATACCGAGTAATCGGACCTGTCCGACGACAGTCTCGGCCCAATCGCGGCGGGAACCGCTGGCGCGACGGGAGCGGCCGCCTGCGCGACCGTGGAGGCCACCGCGACGCCGCGCCGGCTCGGACCGTCAGGAAGCGGCGACAGGGGATTGATCTGCGGCAGTCCGTGCGGCGTTCCACTCAGGGCCTGCGCCAGGAACATAGCCGTCTCAGCACGCCCGAAAAAATTCAGATGATTCACGGTCGGCAGACTGGACGGAAAATTCCCGCCGGCCCCAAAGCAGCCGATACGCTCGGGCGGAATTGACGGTGGCCCATCGGCGTGGTCAATCAGCCATCCGCCGGCGCTCGGCACGACCAGATCATTGGCGCTGCCGAAGAATGCATCCACGCCAACGTCGGCCATGCGCTCAAGAACATTTCCCGTCGGCGTGAAATTGGAAACCAGCGCCGAATAGCCGGAGGCGGGTGGCAGCGGCGGGCCCTGCAATTCGGCGATCGTCTCGCCGAACCTGTCCATGGACGCAATGCCGGGTAGACCGCCTCCGGCGCGTTGCGCTATCCAGACGATCGCATTGGCCACGAAACCAGCGCCGAACGTCAGCGGGTTATCGGGAAATAGCTCGAGAAGGTTGGCGAACCAGCCTACGGTCGCTTCCCATCGCTTTGGGGTGGCGAGCGGCGTTCCGTCGTTCGGCGAAGCTACCAAGACGGCATGTCGGAGCTGAAAGCGGCTGGCTGCGGCGCCCAGCGCGCTCTTGCGTTCCACCAGATAGCGCAGGACCAACCCGCCTCGCGAATGGGTGATCACATCGAACGAAATTTCGCGATTGGGCAAACCTGCAAGCAGTTCGCGCGCGTTTTGCTCCGGGGTCTTGCTGACGCTGAAGTGGTTGAATGCATAGATCTGATCGCCGTAAAGCGACTTGACCTGGGAAAAAAACGGCGTCTCGGCGAGGCCCTTGAACGCAGAAGCGGCATGCGAGAACGTGCCATGTAGAAACAGCAACGCGCGACCGGACGCGGCGGGCCCGCCGGGCGCTCCCGGCTGCAATTTGCCCGATCTCAGCGAGGCCTCGTCCAGTTTGAACCAGCCCTCGGAAAGCCCTGCATGCTTCCATAGAGCAGACTCGGCGCTGGCAGAGAGAGCCGGCAACAATGCGTCAACGATCTTGGTGCCCACCTTGAGGAGGATGGCCTTGACGACCGAGCTTACAACGCCGCGCCTGTCGCTTGGCGCCCGGCCGCCACGCAGGATAACGCGAAACCTCAAGCTGACCGGGGCCATCGCGCGGCCCTTGCGCTGCACCATCTCAAGTTCAGGTCCGTGGAATGTGATGGCACCGGAAGGATGCCTGATCGCCAGCGTGTAGTTTTCGTTGGAATCCGGGACCACCGACAAATCGATCATCGGCACACCTGCCGCCCGCCGCGCCTGTGTCGGTGTCATGTCCATGACCCGCTCGACGCTCACATCGGACGCAAGGAAGTCAGACCGGATGATCTCGGGAGCAATCGCGGGCCGCCGCCCGACGGATCGACGAACGGCTCCGCCCTTCGTCGTCACGATTGCCCACTCATTTGTATTGTTCAATATTACCGAGCGTGCCACGTTAATCCTCCGGGCTCGTTTGGTTCGAAAGCACAGTAGGAAACTAGCGCGGATTACGGCGATCGGTCGCCAAGCCCGTCGTCAAAATTCAATGTTGTTGAAATACTACCTTTGGTTTCATATCCTAACGTCAACTTCAAAAAAGGGAAGGCGTATTTTCTTCATTTCTTGGAATTTTCACGCAGGAAAGCAAGCCTGCTCAGATAGTCGAAATCCACCCCCTTGAGAGGGTTTGAAATGCCGGTAACTCTCGCGCTTTTTTCGGCAACGGTATCGCTGTTGCTTTCATTCGTGATTGCCAGCGAAGCAGGCAAGCTCGGCTTCGCCGTCGCTTTGCGATTCCTCGAACGCGGCCGCCATATTCCGCCGGGCAACCAGCCGCTCACCGCGGCAAATCTCGAAATCTGGCGATCCGACCCGGACAACCGCGCATCCGCGCGAGGCTATGCTTCACGCATCATGCTTTACGATATCGCGTTCCTTCTGAGCCTGGGCAGCTTCTTCGGCTTTGGATCGACAGCGCTGGCCGGACCTATCGCGGCATTCCACTTCGACAGCGTTTGGCTTTGGATACTGCCGGCGCTCTATGTGGCCAGCGACTTCATCGAAGACATGCTGATCCGCAACGTGCTGCTGTCACCTGCCCCGCCCGCAAATAATTTCGTTTTCATGCGGTGGGCGACCGCAGCGAAGCTGGCGAGTTCGACCGCCTGCTTCTTGCAGATTTTTGCGCTCGCAATAGGGTCGATGCTGCGCTGAACCGCGCTGGTTCAGCGCGGCACGACCGCCGTCGCTTCGATCTCGACCCGTGCCGCCTTTTCAACCAGGCGCACGACCTGGACCAGCGCCATCGCCGGATAATGCGCGCCGAAGATCTCGCGATAGATCTGGCCGAGCGCCTTCAGGTTCGCCAGATATTCGTCCATGTCGACGACATACCAGGTCAGACGCACCAGATGCTCGGGCCGCGCACCGCCCTCAGTGAGAATGGCCGAAATATTGCTCAGGGTCTGGCCGACCTGCGCCACAAAATCCACCGGCAAATGACCTTGAATGTCCCAGCCGATCACGCCACCCGTCACCACGAGGCGGCCATCGGCGGCGATGCCGTTGGCGTATCCCCGCGGCGCCGGCCAGCTGCTCGGTTGCAATATCTGCAAACCTGCCTCGTCCGTTGTCGTCGGCAGCACAGCGAGGCTGGGCCCTTTCGGCATGGTCACAGGCAATTCTCCTTCGTATTCATTCCGCGGCCATGCCGGCCGACGCAGCACCGCCCTGGGCCATCTGCCGCAAGGCAAACCGCTTCAGCTTGCCGGTTTCCGTCTTCGGCAGCTGGGTGACGAATTCGATCGCACGCGGATATTTATAGGGCGCGATCTCGCGCTTGACGTGATCCTGCAGCGCCGTTGCCAGCGCGGCGTCGGCGGCGACGTCCGGCGTCAGAACCACATAGGCCTTGACGATCATGCCACGCGCTTCGTCGGGCGCGCCGACCACGCCGCATTCGGCCACCGCCGGGTGGGTCAACAACGCGGCTTCGATCTCGGGACCGGCGATGTTGTATCCGGAAGACACGATCATGTCGTCAGATCGGGCCACGAAGGACAGCCGGCCCTTCTCGTCAGACACGAACGTATCGCCGGTCAGATTCCAGCCATTGCGCGCATAGTTCGACTGCCGCGTATCCGCGAGATAGCGGCATCCGGTCGGGCCGCGCACCGCGAGCTTGCCGGGAGTGCCTGCCGGCAACTCCTTCATGTCGTCACCGACGACCTTGGCCTCGTAACCCGACACCGGGTGCCCCGTCGTTCCGGCGACGGCATCGCCGACCCGGTTGGTAATGAAGATATGCAGCATCTCGGTGCTGCCGATTCCGTCGAGAATCGTCTTGCCGGTCTTGCGGGTCCAGTCTTCGAACACCGGGGCCGGCAGCGTTTCGCCGGCCGAAACCGCAAGACGCAGCGACGAGAGATCCGCGCCCTTGTCCATCGCGGTCATCATCGCCCGATACGCCGTCGGCGAGGTAAAGCAGATGGTGGCCTTGTAGGTTTCGATGATCTTGACCATCTCGGCGGGAGATGCGTTTTCGAGCAGCGTCGCGGTGGCGCCGAACCGTAACGGAAAGATCGCCAGCCCCCCGAGCCCAAACGTAAAGGCCAGCGGCGGCGAGCCCACGAAGACGTCATCCGGCGTGACGTTGAGCACTTCCCTGGCATAGCCGTCCGCGATGATCAGGAGATCGCGATGAAAATGCATCGTCGCTTTTGGTTCACCCGTGGTGCCGGAGGTAAATCCCAGCAGGGCGACATCATCGCGGCCGGTCTTGACCGCATCGAACCGAACCGGCTTGCTCAGCGCGATCCGGTCGAGCTCCGCATCATGATTGGAGGTGCCGTCGAAATTGACGACCTGCTTGAGAAACCGGCTGGTCTTCGCGCATGCCACCAGCTCGTCGGCGATGCGGCTGTCGGTCAGCGCCAAGGCGATTTCCGCCTTGTCGATGATCTTGGTCAATTCACCGGCACGCAGCATCGGCATGGTATTGACGACGACGGCGCCGGCCTTGGTGGCCGCAAGCCACGCCGCCACCAGGGCCGGATTGTTGCCCGAGCGTATCAGAACGCGGTTGCCGGGCTTTACGCCGTAATTCTCCACCAGCGCGTGCGCCAGGCGGTTCGACCAGTCAGCCAGTTCCTTGTAGGTGCGCTGGCGGCCGTTGCCGATCAGCGCGACACGATCGCCGTATCCCTTTTCGACGATCCGGTCGGTCAACTCGACCGCGGCGTTGAGATAGTCGGGGTACTGAAATTCCGGCCGGTCCAGCAGCAAGTCCGGCCACTGCGCGAACGGCGGAAGATTTCGCCGCGTGAAATCATCGATGTGCCCGGATGGACCAAGGTTTGATGGACCAAGGCTTGGAATGCTACTGGGAATTCTACCTGACATTTCCATCGTCCCCCGTTTGCGGGATGAAAGGCTCAACACCGATATCCAGGCCGTCCGGCAGCGTTCGATCTGCAATCATTTTATACTTAAAGTAATTTTGCGCAATGGCCCAAATTTGGGCAATCCAACACTTTTTCGCCAGCCGTTTTTTGAAATCTAGCGCGCCGCCAATTGCCGCAACCGCGACACCATCGGTGAATCCGGATCGGCCAGCGGCGCGATCGCCGTGAAGTGATTGGCGTCGGGAACCGTGCCAAATCGCGTCGCGACGCCGGCTTTGCCCCAGAGGTCGACGATGGTCTGGCTTTGGCGGAAATATTCCGCGCTTTCGTTGCCGCCGACCACGGCGTCGAGACTGCCGCGCGCGGGTGCGGGCCAGAATAGCGGGCTCGCGGCCCTCGCCGCGGCCTGGTCGAGACCCATCGCCTTGTTGATCGAAGTCTCGACCAGCGGCCCCAGATCAAACAGACCCGAAATCGTGTAGGCCGCCATGACGAGGTCCGCGGGCAAGGACGCATCGAGCGCCCGCCAGTCGGTCGCCAGCATGCAGGCTGCCAGATGCCCGCCGGCGGAATGGCCGCTCACGACCAGCGGCCGCCCGAGCCGCGCCAGTTCGCGCGACGCCGTCCGCATCTGCCCGATGATCGCATCGATGGTAACCTCGGGACAGAGATCGTAGGAGGGAATCGCGACATCGATGCCATGGGCATTCAGCCCCGCGGCGAGATGGCTGGAAGATGAGCCATCCAGCGCCTGCCAGTAACCGCCGTGAATAAACACGACGATCGGGCCTTTGCCATCGATCCCGCCTTGGCCATCGCCGGGGAAAAAATCGATCCGGTGGCGCACGCCGGGACCGTAGGACATGGCGCGCGGGGCATGCCGCGCACGATAGGCGGCAGCGTCCCTCGCCCACCCTGCCATCAGCGCGGGGTTTTCCGGAACCCGCGCCCGGTTGTTGTATTCGACCTCGTAGTCGACACCGGCCATATGCTCTGCACCCGCCTGATCTACGCCCGTCTTTGCGCGGATTTCTGCGCCGAAGCCTTGGTCTTGGCCAACAGGCGCATCAATTCGCGAACGTCCTTCGGACCGAGATCGGCGAACAGATCGGCGATCCAGGTCTCGTGCTCGGCGGCCATCTTGCGAAACTCGGCGCGGCCGATTTTGGTCAGCCGGATGACCTGGACACGGCGATCGGTATCCGACGTTCGCCGGTCGAGATGGCCGGACTCGACGAGGCGCTCCACCAGCCCGGTCACATTGCCATTGGAGACCATCATCCGCTTCGACACATCGGTCAGCGTCATGCCTTCCGGGACCTTGTCGAGCTGGGCCATCAGATCGAACCGCGGCAGCGTGACATCGAACCCCTCGCGCAGCCGGCTGCGCACCTCGCCCTCTATCAGGCTGGTGCAGGTCAGGAGGCGGAGCCACAACCGAAGCTCGTTGCCGTGATCTTCCGGAAGCTCGACGGCCTTGGTCTCGGAATCAAGGATCATGATGCAATCATACCTGCGTTAAGCCGAACCCGCCGGGTCGATCTTTTGACCTTCAAATAATTCAGGGATCGCCGCAAGTCAAAACGCCATTAACGACGGCTCGGGCAACGGCCTCGCGACCGCTTGCTGCGGTTTCCCAGTTGCTTTAAGGTTCAAATAATTGGCGCGCGGTTTGCATGCCTTGCAGCGACTTCGGCTGATGGGTGGTTGCCTTGCTTGCGGCAGGCGCCGTCATCGGAATAAGCTGCCGGCCTGAAGGCCCGGATCGTACAGGTAGGCGTGGCAGACGGATTTGGACTTCGGCCGCGACGCGGCTGATCAGGAGAGAGATCATGAAGCAGCAGTTGAGATTAGCCGCAATGACGGTCTTGTTCGGGTTGGTGGCCAATGCGGCGGTCGCGGAAGACAAGATCAAGATCGGCGTGATCGTGACATTGTCCGGTCCGGCAGCGGGGCTCGGCCAGCAGGCGCGCGACGGCTTCACGCTCGCGGTCAAGGATCTCGGCGGCAAGATGGCTGGCCGGGACGTCGAGGTCGTGGTGGCCGATGACGAACTCAAACCGGACGGCGCGGTCGGCAAGGTCAAGGGCCTGCTCGAACGCGACAAGGTCGATTTCGTGGTGGGACCGATCTTCTCCAATATCCTGCAGGCGATCCACAAGCCGGTGACGGATAATAAGACCTTTCTGATCAGTCCGAATGCCGGCCCGTCGAGCTATGCCGGCAAGAACTGCAGCCCGTATTTCTATGTGACCTCCTACCAGAACGATCAGGTGCACGAGATCCTCGGCAAGGTCGCCCAGGATCGCGGTTACAAGCGCGTCTATATCATGGTGCCGAACTATCAGGCCGGCAAGGATTCCGTCGCCGGGTTCAAGCTCGACTACAAGGGCGAAATTGTCGAGGAGTCCTATATTCCGCTCGGCACGCTGGATTTCCAGGTCGAGCTTTCCAAGATCGCGTCGCTCAAGCCCGACGCCGTGTTCACTTTCATGCCCGGCGGCATGGGCGTCGGCCTGGTGAAGCAGTTCAAGCAGGCCGGCCTCGCCGATCAAATTCCCGTCCTCTCCGCGTTCACCGTCGATGAATCGACGCTGCCCGCGCAGCAGGATGCGGCGGTCGGCATGTTCGGCGGCGCCGACTGGGCGCCCAATCTCGACAATCCGCAAAACAAGAAATTCGTGGCGGGCTATGAAGCCGCCTATAACAGCGTGCCCGGCACCTATGCCATGCAGGCATACGACGCCGCGCTGTTGATCGACAGCGCCGTCAAGGCGGTCAAGGGCGATCTCTCCAACAAGGAAGCCGTGATCGCGGCGCTGAAGAAGGCCGACTTCACCTCGCTGCGCGGCGGCTTCAAGTTCAATACCAACGGCTATCCGATCCAGGACTTCTATCTGACCAAGGTGGCCAAGCGCGCGGACGGCAAATTCCAGACCGAAATCGTCCAGAAGGTGTTCGAGAATTATGGCGATCGTTACGCTAAGGATTGCACGCCGGGCAATTAGGCAAGCCCGAGCGTTTTCGAGCGAAGGCCCGCGCCGCACTTGATGCGGGGTGGATAACGGTTGGCGCGAAGAAAACGCGCCCGAATAACGACTGGAAGGAAAACAAGGCGATGAAGAGCGAGATCACCGGCATCACCCGGGCCAATGAGGGCATGCAGGGCATTTCCTGGAATATCCTCGGCCAGACCTATGTGCCGAAGAGCTGCACCGATCATTCCTTCTCCTGGCATGCGACGCTGCCGCCCGGCACCTTCGTGCCGCCGCATATCCATCCGGACCAGGACGAATATCTCTATATGCTGGAAGGCAAGCTCGACTTCATGCTGGCTGGCTCCGAAGCCCAGGCGACGCCGGGCGACCTGATACGTTTGGGCATGGGCGTTCCCCACGGCATCTTCAACAAGTCCGACCAGACCGCGAAGGTGCTGTTCTGGGTATCGCCGAGCCAGAAACTGTACGATCTGTTCTGGGGCCTTCACAACATGAAGGAACAGAAGCCGGAGGACGTGGTGGCGATGGCCGCGGAATACAACATCCACTTCCTGCCGCCCCCTCCGGGGGCGTGAGGCGTAAAGCCGTCATTCCGGGGCGATGCGCAGCATCGAACCCGGAATCTCGAACTTCCGGGTCTGGTGCTTACGCACCATCCCGGAATGACGGAGTATGGATTGCTTCGTCGCTTCGCTCCTCGCAATGACGACGACTGAATGCGGTGGATATTTACGCCCGCACCGCCGCGAGCCCCGGCAACGCCGCAAAGCCGGCCTTGCTGGCATAGCCGCGCACGATGGCTTCGCGCTGGCTGTAGCTGAGAACTTTCTCGATATCGGTGAAGCCGTCGGGGGCGATCTGCTCGACGGCGTCGATCACGCCTTCGGGGCCGCCGCGGCGGTTCGAGCGCACGATTTCCGCGGTCATCGGCAGCCGCTTCTGCTCATAGGCCAGCAGCGCCTGGCGCGGATGTTCGGAGCGCGCCAGCGCGTCGGCCAGACAACGCGCATCGAGAATGGCCTGCGAGGCGCCATTCGATCCCACCGGATACATCGGATGCGCGGCGTCGCCCAACAACGTGACGCGGCCGCTGGACCAATAGGGCAAGGGATCGCGGTCGCAGGTCGGATATTCGTAGAATTCCGATGTCGCCGAGATCAGGCCCGGCACATCGACATAGGGCACCGAGAACCGCGCGACATGCGGCATCAATTCCTCACGCCGGCCCGGCCGCGACCAGTCCTCGCGGCGCGGCGGCGGCGTGTTGCCGTCACCGACCTTCACCAGCACCGCCCAGTTGGTCAGGCGGTTGGCGGGGCTTGAGCCCTCCGCGATCGGATAGACCACGACCTTGGCATGGAGGCCGCCGGCGACGATCATCGACCGTCCGGTCAGAAACACCGGCCAGTCGCGCGCGCCGCGCCACAGCATCAGGCCGTTCCAGCACGGCGGTCCCTCGTTCGGAAACAGCGTCTCGCGCACCCGCGAATGAATGCCGTCGGCGCCAATGAGGATGTCGCCGCGCACGGTCTTGATATGGCTGCCGGCGCGGTCGAAGAAATGCGCTGACACGCCGCCCTCGTCCTGGGTAAAAGCCCCGAGCCTGCAGCCGGTGTGGATCGCGTCCGGTCCGAGCCGCTCCTCGACGGCGCGGTGGATCACGCTTTGCAGCCGGCCGCGATGAATCGAGAATTGCGGCACGTCGTGACCGGCATTGACGCCGCGGGATTCGCGCCAGACTTCCTGGCCGTGGCGATTGAGATAATAAAGCTCGTCGGTGCGGATCGCGATGTCGTCGAGCTTTTGCAAGAGGCCAAGGCCGGCGAGTTCGCGGATCGCGTGCGGCAGCGTATTGATGCCGACGCCGAGTTCGCGGATGGTATCCGCCTGCTCGAACAACTCGCAACCGATGCCGCGGGCCCGCAGCATCAGCGCCGTGGTCAGGCCCCCGATACCGCCGCCGACGATTATCGCCTTCATCGCTCTACTCCACTCACTACCTAACGCCGCGACGGCTCGTAACGTCGCATAGCGGCTTACTCGGCCGCAAGCGGCTTTGTCGCCTCCGCCTTCAGTTCGGCGCGGGTCTTGGGCTTAGCCTTAATTTTCAGGTCGTCGAAATCCTGCCGGTCCCGGACGCTGTTGCGGAAAATCTGCTCCTTGCCGGGCAGATAGGGCGGCGGGCAGAAAATCCCCTCGGCGCGGTACCAGGCCGCGGCCTTCATCGTGAACGAAGGGTCAATCAGATGGGGTCGCCCGAGCGCCACCAGATCGGCCCGGCCGGCGGCGAGGATGGTATTGACCTGATCTGGGGTGGTGATGTTGCCGACGCACATGGTCGCGACCCGGGCCTCGTTGCGGACCTGTTCGGAGAACGGAGTCTGGAACATGCGGCCATAGACGGGGCTGGAATCGCGCACGGTCTGCCCGGTGGAGACATCCACCAGATCGACCCCTGCCTCGGCGAAAGCGCGCGCGATCAGCACCGCGTCATCGCCGACGATGCCGCCATCGGCCCAGTCGGTGGCGGAGATGCGTACCGACATCGGCTTGTGCGACGGCCACACCGCGCGCAATGCCTCGAATATTTCCAGCGGAAAGCGCAGACGGTTTTCGAGCGAACCGCCATAGGCATCGGTGCGGGTGTTGGTCAGCGGCGAAATGAAACTCGCCAGGAGATAACCATGCGCGCAATGCAATTCCAGCATGTCGAAGCCGCAAGCCTCGCCCCGCTCCGCGGCCTGAACGAACGCCGCCTTGACCGCGTCCATCGCGGCGCGGTCCATCTCGCGCGGCACCTGGCTATCCGGATAATAGGGTATCGGCGACGCCGACAGCACGTCCCAGCCGCCCTGCTCCAGCGGCCGGTCCATGCCGTCCCACATCAGCTTGGTGGCGCCCTTGCGGCCGGCATGGCCGAGCTGCAGGCAGATCCTGGCCGCGGAATTGGCGTGGACGAAATCGACGATGCGCCGCCAGGCGGCCTCCTGCTCGTCGTTCCACAACCCCGTGCAGCCGGGGGTGATGCGGGCGTCACGCCCCACACAAGTCATCTCGGTGAAGATCAACCCGGCGCCGCCGATCGCGCGCGATCCGTAATGCACCAGATGAAAGTCCCCCGGCACGCCTTCTTTCGCCGAATACGTGCACATCGGCGATACCACCGCACGATTGGCGAGCGTCATCTCGCGCAGCCGCAACGGCTGGAACATCGGCGCAACCGGTTTGTCGACATCGACATCGAGTCCGCCGGCACGGACTTGTTTCGCGAATGCCTTGTCGACCTCATAGACGAAATCCGGCGCGCGCAGCATGAGATTGTCGTAGGTGATCGCCTTGGCCCGGGTCATGACGCCGAACGCGAACTGCACGGGATCGAAATCCCAGAACCGGTCGACATGTTCGAACCAGACCAGCGACACGTCGGCGGCGTGCTGGGTCTTCTCGACCTCCTCGCGGCGCCCTTCCTCATATTGCTTCAACGCGGCCTCGACCGTCGGTGCGCGCAGCATGGCATCCGACAACGCGATCGCGTCTTCCATCGCCAGCTTGGTACCGGAGCCGATCGAGAAATGCGCGGTCGCCTTGGCGTCGCCGAGCAGCACCATGTTGTCCTTGACCCAGCGCTTGCTGCGGATCATCGGAAAATTACGCCACATCGAGCGATTGGTCAGGAGCGGATGGCCCTCGAGGAACCAGCCGAAAATCTGGGCCATGCGATCGGCCGATTGCTTTTCATTCAGGCCCACAAGCCCGGCACGCTTGAAGGTTTCGGGATCGGTCTCGAAGATCCAGGTCGAGCGTCCGGCTTCATATTGATAGGCATGGGCGATGAACGGGCCCCACTCGGTCTCCTGAAAGATAAACGTGAAAGCATCGAGCGGCCGGGTCGAGCCCATCCAGGCGAACATGTTGGAGCGCAAGTCCACCTCGGGCTGGAAGTGCTCGACATATTTGTCGCGAAAACGGCTGTTGATGCCATCAGCCAGCACCACCAGATCGGCGTCGGCGAAGCGCGCCTCGTCGTCGACATCGGCCTCGAATATCAGGTGGACGCCGAGTTCGCGCGCGCGCTCCTGAAGGATCAGGAGCAATTGGCGGCGCGAGCAGCCGCAAAATCCGTTACCGCCGACCCGGTGCACCGTACCGCGAAAGTGCACGGCGATATCATCCCAATAGGCGAATTCCTGGGTGATGCGGCGATAGCTCGGGGAATCGTATTTCTCGAAATTGTCCAGCGTGGCGTCGGAGAACACCACGCCGAAGCCGAACGTATCGTCGGCGCGGTTGCGCTCGTACACCGTGATCTCGGCACCCGGCCGCTGCTTTTTAAGCAGAATCGCCGAATAGAGACCGGCCGGTCCACCACCGATGATCGCGATCTTCATGAGAGCCTCCGGCACAGCTTTGGAACCGACCGAGATATTTTAAACCTAAAACAATTTTCCGGCAAGCCCCCACCTGTTTGTAAGCTCAATTGCCCTGAAATGCCGGCTTGACCTTGTTCGAGAACGCCTCGAAGGCGCGGGCGAAATCCGCCGTCGTCATGCACAGCGCCTGCGTGATCGCCTCGGCCTCGATCGCCTCCTCGACCGACATCGCCCATTCCATCGCCAGCATGCGCTTGGTCATGGTGTTGGCGAAGGTCGGCCCCTCCGAAATCTGTTTGGCCAGCAGCTGCGCCTGCGACAGCACATGCTCGGGCGCCACGATACGGCTGAAGAACCCCCAGCGCTCGCCCTCCTCGGCGGTCATGAAACGGCCGGTATAGAGCAATTCCGAGGCCCGCGACTGGCCGATAATGCGCGGCAGGATCGCGCAGGCCCCCATGTCGCAGCCGGCCAGGCCCACCTTGTTGAACAGGAACGCGACCTTGGTCCCAACAGCTGCAAGCCGCATGTCGGAGGCCATGGCGATAATCGCGCCGGCACCGGCGCAGATGCCATCGACCGCCGCGATAATCGGCTGCGGCGCGGCCCGCATCGCCTTGACGAGATCGCCGGTCATGCGGGTGAACGCGGTGAGGCCCTTGGTGTCCATCTTCACCAGCGGGCCGATGATCTCGAACACGTCGCCGCCCGACGAAAAATTGCCCCCGGCGCCGGATACCACGACGGTCTTGACCTCGTCGTCCATCGCGCAGGCGCGGAAGAAATCCGTCAATTCCCGGTAGCTCTCGAAGGTCAGCGGGTTTTTACGCTCCGGCCGGTTCAGCGTCACCGTCGCCACGCTGCCGTCGACTTTCAGCAGGAAGTGATGCGGCGAGAACTCTGCCAAAGGCAGCGTGACGGGGTTGGCAGATGTGCTCATGGGGTATTCCTTTTTTCAGCTTCGTCATTCCGGGATGGTCCGAAGGACCAGACCCGGAATCTCGAGATTCTCCGATGTGCAATTGCACATCGTAGTTCGATGCTTCGCATCGCCCCGGAATGACGGACGTAGTCCTCGCCATGACGAGACACGCGTGGAGGCCAGATGCAAGCCGAGATGCAGGCCGAGTTGGAC
>NZ_JBEKCZ010000024.1:0-36469 GCF_050014615.1 Bradyrhizobium sp.
ACCGAAGAGCTGATGTGGAAGGGCTTTTCGCCGCAGGCCCGGCACGAGATCGAGACCAAGGGGGTGTGGTTGCGGCCGTCCGAATATGGCGACCCCTATCCGATCACGCGGGCGCTGATCGAGGAGGGCCGCAACCATCTGCTGCTTGGCAGCGTCATCGACGTCGGATGCCCGGTTCGCATCCTGCAGGGCGCGCAGGATCCGGACGTGCCATGGCGGCACGCCTTCGCGCTGGCGCATCGGCTGCCGGTGGACGACGTGGTGCTGACGGTAATCCAGGATGGCGATCACCGCCTGTCGCGACCGCAGGACATCGCGCGGATGCTGGCCGCGGTGGCGGAGATGGGGTGAGGCTTTTTATTCCGTCATTCCGGGGCGGCGCGATAGCGCCGAACCCGGAAGTTCGAGATTCCCCGATGTGCAATTGCACATCTGAGGTTCGCTCGTTTCACTCGCGCCCCGGAATGACGAGGAAAACGTCAAGCGCCATACCACTCGGCGCGCACGGTCTCATCGCTCTCGGCCTCGATGCCCTCCGCCGCCAGCGCCGCAAACTCCTCGGGCGGCATCAATTGCGACAGCGCCCACACCGCGGCGCCGCGAACCAGCGGGCTCTGGTCGGCCAGCAGATGTTTGGCCTCG
This sequence comes from Bradyrhizobium sp., assembly GCF_050014615.1. Classification (GTDB taxonomy): domain Bacteria; phylum Pseudomonadota; class Alphaproteobacteria; order Rhizobiales; family Xanthobacteraceae; genus Bradyrhizobium. Next base: position 643 of record NZ_JBEKCZ010000024.1, read on the forward strand.
ATGGCCAGGGCGCCGTCGTTCGAATTGCCGATCGCGATCAGGACATTGCGGATGAAGCGGTCGCGGCCGATGCGCTTGACCGGCGATTTTGTAAATCGCGCGCGAAACGCCGTGTCATCGAGACGCACGAGGTCCGCGAGCGCCGGCGCACGCAAATCCTCACGCGCCGCGAGTTTGGCCTCATGGCCGGCTTGCGCGAATTTGTTCCAGGGGCAGACCGCGAGGCAATCGTCGCAGCCATAGATGCGGTTGCCGATGGCTTTTCGAAATTCGTGCGGGATCGGGCCCTTGTTTTCGATGGTGAGATAGGAAATGCAGCGCCGCGCATCGAGCTTGTAGGGCGCCGGAAACGCCGCGGTCGGGCAGATGTCGAGACAGGCCCGGCACGAGCCGCAATGATCGCTGTCGGCCGCGTCGCGCGGCAGCTCCGATGCGGTGAAGATCGCGCCGAGAAACAGCCATGAGCCGAGCTGGCGCGAGACGAGATTGGTATGCTTGCCCTGCCAGCCCAGTCCCGCCGCCTGCGCCAGCGGCTTTTCCATCACCGCGGCGGTGTCGACGAACACCTTGACCTCGTCGCCGGAGGCGGCGACCAGCCATCGCGCCAGCACCTTCAGGCGCTTCTTGATCACGTCGTGGTAATCGTCGCCCTGCGCATAGACCGAGATCGCGCCGCGGCTGCGCTGCCGCAGAATCAAAAGCGGATCCTGATCGGGGCCGTAATTGACGCCGAGCATGATCACCGAGCGTACGCCCGGCCACAGCACGCGCGGATCGGTGCGCCGCTGTGGATGTGCCGCCAGCCAGTCCATGTCGCCATGCGCGCCGGCATCGAGGAATTCGCGGAAATATTGTCCTGCCTGCGCGATCGCATCGGGGCCGGTGACGCCGATGCAATCGAACCCGAGCGCACGGGCTTCGTCGGCGAGTTTTTGCTTCAGCTCGGTGGGAGCAAGGCTGGCAGGTTGGTTCAGAAGTCGAGGTCCACATAGGTCTGCGACGCCGGCACGCCCGCCAGCCATTCGCTCAACAGCGGACGGAACGAGGGGCGGGATTTCACCCGCGCGTACCAGGCCTTTGCCGCGTCGTCCTCGATCCATGGCACGTCGCCCAGATAATCGATCGCCGAAAGATGCGCCGCGGCGGCGAGGTCCGCATAGGTGAGGCGGTCGCCGGCGAGAAAATTCCGTGTTCGCGCCAGCCAGCCGATATAGGCCAGATGATAGCGCACATTGGCCTTCGCCGCGCGGATCACTTCCGCCGCCGGCGCGCCGCCGCCATCGCCCTCGCTGATGAAGCGCTTGTAGATGCGCTCGGTGACCAGCGGATTGGACGCTTCCTCGAAAAACTTGTCGTTGAACCACGACATCAGCCGGCGCACTTCGATGCGCTCGCTGATCGCTGCCGGCATCAGCCGGCGCTCTCCGATCTCGGCGCCATGGGTTTCATCCAGATATTCGGCGATCACAGCGGCGCCGGGAATCGGAGGCCGGCCTTCGGCGATCAATACCGGCGTGGTGCCCGCCGGGTTCAGTGCCAGAAAAGCCTCGCGCCGCTCCCAGACCCGCTCTTCCACCAGGCGCAGATCGAGCCCGTGTTCGCCAAGCGCCAGGCGAATGAAGCGCGAATGCGGGCAGAACGGATGATGAAACAGCGTGAACATATATTCCTTGATAAATTTGCGGTGCTTAAGAAACTCTCACCACACGGCGCAGTGCGGCGTCAAACTACAGAAGCGGACGAACGAGGCAACCCTGTGTTGCCGTATTTTGACGTTGCGGCGGGCAGGCGAATAAGCGAGAAGAACGCGGCTTTTTGCGGTCGAGCACAACGGACCACGTCATGATGTCTGATTCAATAAGGGCGGTCATTCTCGGCATTATCGAGGGTGTCACGGAATTCCTCCCGGTATCGTCGACCGGCCATCTGCTGCTGGCGGAACGTTTCTTCAATCTCGGCGAGGGCAGTTTCTGGAACAGTTTCACGGTGCTGATTCAGCTCGGCGCCATCCTGGCCATTCTTGCGATCTATTTCGTCAAATTGTGGCGGATCGCGCTCGGCATGTTCTCCAATCCCGCTGACCGGCGCTTCGTCATCGGCGTGCTGGTGGCGTTTCTGCCGGCGGCCGTGATCGGTGCCGCGGCCGGCAGCTACATCAAGTCCTATTTGTTCAATCCGTGGGTGGTGTGCTTTTCGCTGATCGTCGGCGGGGCGATCCTGCTGTGGGTCGATCAGCTCGATCACGATCCGCACGAGCATGACGCCACGACATTCCCGCTGCCGATGTATCTGGCGATCGGATTCGCGCAGTGCCTGGCGATGATCCCCGGCGTGTCACGCTCCGGCGCCAGCATCGTCGCGGCGATGCTGCTCGGCGCCGACAAGCGCGCGGCGGCGGAATTCTCGTTCTTCCTCGCGATCCCGACCATGGTCGGCGCGTTCGCCTATGACCTCTACAAGAACCGCGGCGACATGACCGCCGATCATATCGGGCTGATCGCGATCGGCTTCGTGGTCTCGTTCGTGACCGCGATCATCGTGGTGAAGACGTTCCTGAATTACGTCACCCGCCACGGCTTCACGCTGTTCGCATGGTGGCGCGTCATCGTCGGCACGCTCGGCCTGATCGCGCTGGCGATGGGGCGGTAGAACTATTCGCAATTTGTCCGGTGTCGTCCCGGCGAACGCCGGGACCCATAACCACCGGCGTTAGGTGTGACAGAAGGTGTCTACGCCCCGGGGCTAACACGATAGGCCGCGGCGTATGGGTTCCGGCGTTCGCCGGGACGACGGATCGTTTAAGCGTTCTTCTTCTGAAATTGCCCGGCGGCGCGGAAGCGCCAGAGATATTGGGGTGCGATCGCTTCCAGCGAATCGGCTGATATGCCGAGGCCCTCCAGGGTGAGGCCGGCGGCTTTCGCCGCGTCGGACACGATATTGTCGCTGCGCAGCAGCGCCACCTGATCCGGCGTCAGCTTCAGCGCGCCGGGCGCGAACTGCAGGAACAGCGCCTGGAATTTCGCCAGCCCGAACGGCAGTGAAATCAGCATGCGCTGGCGTTCGGTGGTCGCCAGGATGATTTCCATGATCTCGCGCATCGTCAGCACTTCCGGGCCGCCGAGCTCGTAGGTCGCGCCGGCCTTGGTCTTGCCGTCGACAGCGTCGGCGACGGCGGTCGCGACATCGCCGACATAGACCGGCTGCAATTTGGTCACCCCTCCGCCGATCAGCGGCAGCGCCGGCGACATCCGCGCCAGCGCGGCAAAGCGGTTGGTGAACTGATCCTCGGGCCCGAACACGACCGAGGGCCGCAGGATCGTGGCGGAGGGGACGGCCGACAGTACCGCCTCTTCGCCGGCGGCCTTGGCGCGGGCGTAGCGCGACAGCGAGTGCTCGTCGGCGCCGATGGCGGAGACATGTACCATCCGCGCGCCGGCCGCGGCGGCGGCCTTGGCCACGGAACCTGCACCCGCCCCCTGCACCGCATCGAAGGTCTGCGCGCCGCTCTCCGCCAGGATGCCGACCAGGTTGATGGCGACATGGCTGTCGCGCATCGCGGCCTCGACCGACGCCGGATAGCGCAGATTGGCCTGGACGGCGTGGATCTGGCCGACCTTGCCGAGCGGCTGCAGGTGACCGGCCAGTTCCGGCCGTCGCACCGCCACCCGGACGCGGTAATCGCGCTTGCAGAGCGCGCGGACCACGCTTCGCCCCAGAAAGCCCGATCCTCCGAAAACCGTAACCAGGGTGTCCAGATTCGATGCCATGGGGTCATTTCCTGCGGGTCAGACGAGAGGGATTCACGAGGCTGTTTAGCGCTTTCACGCCGCGCCGTCATGCCCCGCTGGGTAGTATATTTGGCGCGCCGGTCGCCAATTTGACAAGCGCGCGACCGATCCGTAGTAACCGCCCCTAATGCCCAGGTGGCGGAATTGGTAGACGCGCTGGCTTCAGGTGCCAGTGGCTTAACGGCCGTGAAGGTTCGAGTCCTTTCCTGGGCACCATTGATTTATGTTGGATCGCCGGATCGGGCCGCTGCAGCCCGATCTGCTCTCGTCAAACCACCTGCTTGCCGAGCTGGTTCGCGACCGACTTCTGCACAAAATACATCGCGATCAGCGACAGGATCGACGTCGCGACGACGATGTATCCGAGCCGGTCGAAATGCCGCAGCGAACCGTCGGCATTTTGCGCGATGATCGCCGCCGCCAGCACCGACCCCAGCCCGCCGGAGAGCTGCTGCAGGGACGCGCTGATCGCGCTGAACGAGCCGCGTTGACTGGGGACGGGGATCGCCGAAATCAGCGTCTGCGACGGGATCATGCGCGAAAAGATGCCGACGAACATCAGGACATTGACGATGATCACGGTGGTCAACCCGACGTGACCGAGATGGGTGTAGATCAGCACCATGACCACCGACACCGCGCTGCCGAATATGAAGACCGGATACTTGCCGAACGTGTCGCTCGCCCGGCCGACCAGAGGGCCGGTGAAAATGCTGAACAGGCCGGAGACGAGATAGATGGTCGGAAGATGCACGATATCGATGCCGATATTGTTCACCGTATAGGCGCTGCCGAACGGCATCAGCATGAAGCCGCCGGTCGCCAGCAACGTCGTCACCCCGAAGGCCAGCGTATAGCGCGGCTGTCCGACGGTCTCGATCAAGTGCTGAAAGGCGTTGTTGTCCTGCTTGAGCTTGAGATGGGCGTTGACCGGACGCATCACCAGCAACACGGCGGCGATCGTGGCGATCGACAGGCCGACCAGCGCGCCGAAGGCGACATGCCAGCTCCAGTGATTGGAGAGAAAAAGCCCGGCCGGAATGCCCAGCACCTGGCTGGCCGCGAACGCGGTCTGCACGAAGCCCATCACCCGGCCGCGCAGATGCAACGGAAACAGGTCGGTGACGATGGCCAGAACGACGGAGCCGACCACGCCGCCGAACAATCCGGTCACGATCCTGCCGAGCAGGAGCAAATGGTAGTTCGGCGCCAGGGCGCAAAGCGCGGTGCCCGCGGTGAAACCGAGATAGAAGAACAACAGCAGGCGTTTGCGATCGAACCGATCGGCGAAGCCGGCGGCCAGGATGCCTGAAATCCCGGCGCTGAAGGCATAGGCCGAAACCGCCACGCCGAACTGCGCCGCCGTGATATTCAGCGCCGGCATGATGATGGCACCGAGCGGCGACATGATCATGAAGTCGAGAATGATCGTGAACTGGACGAAGGCGAGCAAGGCGACGAGGAGCGATTGGTAACGGGAGAAGCCGCGCTGCTGTTCTTGCTGTTCGTCGATCGGCGCTACCACGGTTTGTTCGGTCATGATGCTCATTCAAAGGGCGATGGCGCGCGGCAAATTCAAGGCCGACACGTTCAAGAACGAAAAGCGGGCGAGACGCTGTCGGATCCAAAGCAAAGGTTGGACGTATTGCCGCGTCAGGCTTCCAAATGGAAATGACGAATATTTTATTTCTGGAGCATGATCCGGAAAAGTAGGGACCGGTTTTCCCTCGCGACAAACGCCAGAGGCGTTTGCGCGGAGGTCATGCTCAAACAAGATTGGCAGGCGTGACCAGAAGTTTCAATGCCTGTTCGGCGCGCTGCATCGGCGCCAGGCTGCGGTAGGTGCGCGCCAGCAACAGCGCGCCTTCGAGTTGGCTCAGCACCAGGGTCGCGGTCAGATCGGCGCGGTCTGAAGTCATGCCGAAGCGCTCCAGCCCTCGCCTGATTTCGTTTTCCCACTTCTCGAAGGCGCCACGGGTCGCGGCGCCCAGCCCATCGGATTGCGCCGATGTTTCGAGCGCGGTGGTCGCGATCGGGCAACCTTCCCTGAAATCGGACTTTTCCAGATCGGACGCCATGCCGCGGGCGATCCGCGTCACAAACATCTCGGCGCTCTCGGAAGTCTCGGCGGCGTGCGCGATGGCCTGGCGCACGGCTTCGCCGGCGAGTGTCAGCGCGGTCTCGCCGATCTCCTCCTTGCCCCCCGGGAAATGGAAATAGAGCGAGCCCCGCGGCGAGCCGCCGGCGGCCAGAATGTCGTGCAAAGCGGTGCCGTGATAGCCCTGCTGGCGAAACAACCGGGCCGCGGCGGCCAGCGTTTTCCCTTTGGAATCAGAAGCTTTGGCCATGCCCGCAAATATCACTTGCAAATCAGTATGTCGACCTTCATAGTATGTAGGATGACATACATATTTCTCCCGATCGCGGCATTGTTGTTCATCCCGGCACCCAGCCTCGCTCAAGGAGGCTTCGTTCAAAGAAGCGTCGCGCAGACCCAGCAAACCCCCGTCAGTATCGAGGAAAAAGCCATGACCAGCCTCACGCAAGCGCAAGCCCGCGCCGCCATCGCGCCCTGGTACAGCCTGTTCAACATCGCCAGCCGGGGCGACGTGAAAGCGATCCAGGAGCAAATCCTGACCGAAGATTATGAATCCTGCGCCGGCTATCTGCCGGGCGAGTGTTGGGGCCGCGAGACCTCGATCAAGGTGGTGTCGAATTTTGCCAACAGCATTCCCGACATGACATTCGACATCAAGGAAGTGCTGGTGGCGGGCGATCGCGTCATCGTTCGCGGCGAGGTGACCGGCACGCCGTCGGGCGACCTGTTTGGCGTGCCGCATTCCGGCAGGAGCTTCCGGATCATGGCCGTCGACATCCAGACCATCCGGGACGGCAAGATCGCCCGGACCTTCCATATGGAAAACTGGCTCAGCGCCATCGGCCAGCTGCGCGCCAAATAAGTGCGGTCAGCGCGCCGGGCCTGTCGCCGGCCCATCGAACCCGGGCGCCGGCGCGATTTGTCCTGATTTTATTGGCCTGAGTGGCGGCCCTGCCGCTCGCCTCTTTCGAATTTGGGCGGTAGTTTGGTCCGCATCGATTCGACGAGGTTTTAACGCATCATGACTGTACGCCTGCATCGCGGCGATCTGGCTGATCTGTCCCGCTACACCGATTCGGTGGCGATCGATACCGAGACCATGGGCTTGCATCCGCATCGCGACCGGCTCTGCGTGGTGCAGATGTCGAATGGCGACGGCAGCGCCGACGTCATCCAGATCCCGAAGGATCACGGCAAGAATCCAGCCGACGCGCCGAATTTGAAGGCGCTGCTCGCCAATCCGAAAATCACCAAAATCTTCCATTTCGCGCGGTTCGATCTCGCCGCCCTCTACAATGCCTTCGGTGTGATGCCGCATCCGGTGTACTGCACCAAGATCGCCTCGCGGCTGACCCGCACCTACACCGACCGCCACGGCCTGAAGGATCTGGTGCGCGAGGTGCTCAACATCGATCTGTCGAAGCAGCAGCAATCCAGCGACTGGGGCTCGCAAACCCTGAGCGAGGCGCAGCTGGCCTACGCCGCGTCGGACGTGCTGCATCTGCATGGCCTGCGCGAACGCCTCGATCTCATGCTGGCGCGCGAAGGCCGCACCGGCCTGGCGCAGGCCTGTTTCGAATTTCTACCGACGCGGGCGAAGCTCGACCTGCAGGGCTGGGACACCGAGGATATTTTCGCGCATTCGTGAGCCGCCAGACCTGTTCAAGCGCCCATTCAGGCGCTTGCCGGCCGCCCCTGCCCCGTTTCGGACACACTCGTAACACGAGGTCCCGGCTGCGCAGTCCGGCGATCCCGGGTAGAATGATCAGGTCTTGCTTCGCCGGGAGCGGTGGTGAATTCGGTTCAGAATCCTGCCTATCAAGCTGGAATGGAGGCGCGCTTTGCCATCGCCGCGCGCCACAGCCGGATCGTGCGGGTGCTGCGGGTTGCGGTCCCGGCGGCGGTGGTGCTGTCGATGGCGGCGATCGTCCTGGTGTCGATCTTCAATCCATTCCGGATGCTGTTGCCCAAGCTGCCGATCGAGATGGACAACCTCGTCGTCTCCGGCACCAAGATCACGATGGAATCGCCGCATATGTCCGGTTACACGCCTGATCGGCGGCCCTACGAGGTCTGGGCCAAGACCGCGACCCAGGACGTCACCGATCCGGATCACGTCGACCTCAGGACATTGCGGGCCAAGCTGTTGATGGAGGATCAGTCGACCGTGACGCTGGATGCGCTGACCGGGCTGATGGATAACAAACAGCAATTGCTCGATTTGCATAAGGACATCTACTTGCAGACCTCTACAGGCTATGAAGCGTGGCTGAGCCAGGCCTTTGTCGACATGGCCAATGGCACGGTGACGTCGGACGAACATGTCGACGTGAAATGGGCGGACGGAACGATATCCTCCGACCGGCTCAGGATTACCGGTGGTGGCGAGGTGGTGAGGTTTGAAGGCAATGTCGTGATGAACATCGACAAGCTGCCGCCTCCCGAGAGCGCGCCCGAGCCTGCGCCGCCTCCGGCTCCCGCCCATCCCGCCAGGGATTCCGCCAAGGATTCTGCCAAGACGCGGTCGGTGGCCAGCAAATCCGCTAACCCGAAATGATGTTGATGAGGATGGTCTTGTCGCGCAGTACCCGGTTTTGGTTTCGGCGCATCGCATATTGCGTCGGCGCGGCCGCGCTCGCGCTCGCGATGGCCGGCGACGGGGCCAGCGCGCAGAGCGCGGTCACCGGCGTGCCCAATGCGATGCAGGGCTTTTCGCAAAATCGCGATCAGCCGATCCAGATCGAAGCCGCCACGCTTGAGATGCGCGACAAGAAAAAGGAAGCGACCTTCGCCGGCAATGTGAAGGTGATTCAGGGCGACACCACCATGACGTCGAAAACGCTGGTGGTGTTCTACGAATCAAATTCGGCAGCCCCCGCCGCCGCCCCCGCGGCCACGTCGAAGACGGCGGCAAAAGCGGCGCCGGCCCCCGCGGCGCCGATCCAGTCCGCGACCCCCGGTCCCGGTGGCGCTTCGTCGATCAAGCGGCTGGAAGCCCGAGGCAATGTGGTGGTGACACAGAAGGACCAGATCGTCACCGGCGAAACCGCGGTGTTCGACACCAAGACCAACCTGGTCACCATGCTCGGCGGCGTGGTCCTGACCCAGGGCAAGAATGTGCTGCGCGGCGATCGCCTGCTGGTGGACATGACCACCGGCGTGTCGCGGGTGGAATCCGACTCAGGCCGCGTGCAGGGCCTGTTCCAGTCGTCCGGCCAGAGCGGCCCGGGCCTCCCGGGCGCGCCGCCGGCCAGCAGCCCGTCCGGGCCGGGGAACTCAAATAAACCTAAGTAATATCAATTACCTTGTGTGAAGTCGGGGCGCGACGAGGTTGAACGCATCGGCGCCAGCCTATATCTACCCAGCCGCGCCCGGAACAATCGGCCGGGCGCGGGACCTTTTCGCCTAACCGCTGACACTTTGGCGGGCCATGCCCTAGCCGTGCGATCCCCCTCACATCGAGGGTGTTTCGCTGGGCAAGGGGCGTCCATTCCTTCATGTTGCGCGAGCGATCGAATCGCCGCGGCGGGTCGCGGGATCACCGTGAAAGGCTGAACGAAGCGGGAATGGTGGATTTACTCGGCATGTTTCGTCGACGCCCGGCCAAACGCGGCGCGCCCGGATTCGCGCGCTCGCGCGCGGATATCACCGCGCTCGGCGACAGCATGGGCGAGATGTTGACGAGCCCGGTGCGCGACGCGCCGCCGATGGCCCGCGATACGCCGCTGCCGAAACTGGATCCGCCCCGGGCCGAAAAACCGCGCCCGACGCCAGTCAAGAGCCCGGCCAAGACTCCTCCTGCCAAGACCAACGGCGCGGCCGCCCCGCGGCCGTCACCGCGCGTGGGCTATCTGGCTGTGCATAGCGTGGAAAAGAGTTTCGGCACCCGCCAGGTCGTGCGCGGCGTCAGTATCTATGTTCGCCGCGGCGAGGCGGTGGGTTTGCTGGGGCCGAACGGCGCGGGCAAGACCACGGTTTTCTACATGATCACCGGCCTGATCAAGGCGGATCGCGGCAGCATCGAGCTCGACGGCCACGACGTCACCAAGCTGCCGATGTATCAGCGCGCGCGGCTCGGCATCGGCTATCTGCCGCAGGAGGCCTCGATCTTTCGCGGTCTGACCGTGGAGCAGAATATCCGCGCCGTGCTCGAAGTGGTCGAGCCTTCCAAGAAGAAACGCGAGGCCGAACTCAATTCCCTGCTCGACGAATTCAACATCACGCGGTTGCGGAAAACGCCGTCGATTGCGCTGTCGGGCGGCGAACGGCGCCGCGTCGAGATCGCCCGCGCGCTGGCGACCCGGCCCAATTACATGCTGCTCGACGAACCCTTCGCCGGCATCGATCCGATCGCGGTCGGCGACATTCAGGATCTGGTCCGCCATCTCACCAATCGCGGCATCGGCGTGCTGATTACCGACCACAATGTGCGCGAGACGCTGGGCCTGACCGATCGCGCCTATATCGTTTATGCGGGGGAGATCTTGACGGAGGGAAGTCCCGATGAGATCGTCAACGATCCGGATGTACGCCGTCTTTACCTCGGCGAGGAATTCCGGCTTTAACCCTCGCGGGAATTTCGCCTCTAGTCCATTTTTACAATTCGTCAAGCCGTGTACATCGGCTCAGGACTAGTTTAAGCAAGAATCGGACCAACTTTTTCGGGATCGGTTCTTGCCTCCATGGCGCTGACGCAAAGATTAGAGTTCCGCCAATCGCAGTCGCTGGTGATGACGCCGCAGCTGATGCAGGCGATCAAGCTGCTGCAGCTGTCGAATCTCGACCTCTCGGCCTTTGTCGAGGAGGAACTGGAGCGAAATCCGCTGCTTGAGCGCGCCAGCGACGGCTCCGAGCCCCCGGTGGCCGGCGAACCGATGCCGGAACGGGCCGAATTCTCCGATTCCGACGAGGGAGGGTCCGCCTACGGCGACGATGCCGGCGGCGAGCGTTCCGAGTTCAGCAACGGTTCCACGAGCGAGAATTTCGAGCCGGTCCAGGAAGAATGGATGAACCGCGACCTCGGCAGCCGCGCCGAGATCGAGCAGACCCTCGATACCGGGCTCGACAATGTGTTCTCCGAGGAGCCGGCGGAGGCCGCGGCGCGCACCGCGCAGGACGCGGCGCCGACCGCCTATACCGAATGGGGCGGCGGCGCCTCCAATGATGACAGCTACAACCTTGAAGCCTTCGTCGCCGCCGAGATTACGCTCGGCAGTCATCTCGCCGAACAATTGGCGGTGGCTTTCGCGGCCCCGGCGCAGCGCATGATTGGCCAATACCTGATCGATCTGGTCGATGAAGCCGGTTATCTGCCGGCGGATCTGGGCCAGGCCGCCGAGCGGCTCGGGGCGTCGCCGGCGGACGTCGAACAGGTTCTGGCGGTGCTGCAGAAATTCGATCCGCCCGGGGTCTGCGCGCGATCCTTAAGCGAGTGCCTCGCGATCCAGCTGCGCGAACTCAATCGTTACGACCCGGCGATGCAGGCGCTGGTCGAACATCTCGATCTGCTGGCCAAGCGCGATATCGCCGCCTTGCGAAAATTCTGCGGTGTCGATGACGATGATATCACCGACATGATCGGCGAAATCCGCCGTCTCGATCCGAAGCCGGGCCTGAAATTCGGCTCGGCACGGATGCAGACCATGGTGCCGGACGTCTATGTGCGGCCCGGGCCCGATGGCGGCTGGCACGTCGAGCTCAACAGCGACACGCTGCCGCGCGTGCTGGTCAATCAGGTCTATTATACCGAGCTGTCGAAGACGATCCGCAAGGACGGCGACAAATCCTATTTCAGCGATTGCCTGCAGAACGCGACCTGGCTGGTCCGCGCGCTCGACCAGCGCGCCCGCACCATCCTCAAGGTCGCAACCGAGATCGTGCGCCAGCAGGATGGCTTCTTCACCCATGGCGTGGCGCATCTGCGGCCGCTCAATTTGAAAGCGGTGGCGGATGCGATCCAGATGCATGAATCGACGGTGTCGCGGGTCACCGCCAACAAATACATGGCGACCAATCGCGGCAGTTTCGAATTAAAGTATTTCTTCACCGCCTCGATCGCATCGGCCGACGGCGGCGAAGCCCATTCGGCGGAGGCGGTTCGGCACCACATCAAACAACTGATCGATGCCGAAGACCCGGCGGTGATACTTTCGGACGACACCATCGTGGAACGATTGCGCGAATCGGGCATTGATATCGCCCGTCGCACCGTCGCGAAATACCGCGAAGCGATGCGAATCCCCTCGTCGGTGCAGCGGCGCCGCGACAAACAAAGTATGCTCGGTAATGCGCTCTCGGCGCCCGCCGCCTCCTCTGACCGGTCCCGGGATACGCAGCCTGCCTGATGACGCCTGATTGCGGGTCTAATTGCGTCTTGGCCAAATCGGCATAGTGTCGGTTCCGTTCCAGAATCGAGGCCTCAAGAGGGATCAACATGACTCTCCGAATCTCGGGAAAAAGCATCAGCGTCGGTGACGCGTTGCGCGGACGCGTCAGCGAGCGCACCGATGAAGTGCTGCGCAAATATTTCGATGGCAACTATTCCGGCCACATCACGCTGAGCAAGGATGGTTTCGGTTTCCGCACCGACTGCGCGCTGCATCTGGATTCCGGAATCACGCTTGAGGCGGATTCCAACGCCGCCGACGCCTATGCCAGCGCCGATCAGGCCTTGATCATGATCGAGAAGCGGCTGCGCCGCTACAAGAGCCGCCTCAAGGATCGCTCCGCCCGCAAGGCCCATGCGGCCTCGGCGGCGCTGGCGGAGATGGTGGCCCCGACGCTGGACGCGCCGAGCTATGTGATCGAGGCGCCGGCGGATGGCGATGACGAGATCGCCGGCTACAGCCCGGTCATCATCGCCGAGGCCACCACCGCGCTGAAGCGCCTTTCGGTCAGCGAAGCCGTGATGGAACTGGATTTGACCGGCGCCGTCTGCATCGTGTTCCAGCATGGCTCCAGCGGCCGGGTGAACATCATTTACCGGCGGCCGGACGGCAATGTGGGTTGGGTCGATCCCCCTGTGGTTAACTCCGGGGGGTAGGGTGTGCCCGGCATTGACGCCCCCGGGGCCCCTCCCTATGGTCCGCGCCCTTAACGATAGGGGGTGGGAATACCTCCGCGGGAGTTGGCACCGCGCTTGCGTTGGAGTAGAAGCCCCCCAATTAGGATCAGGCGGAAGGCCGCTCCCGCCCCATCTCCTTGACGACAACAGCTGAAGCCTATTTCGCAACCTGACGGTCAATTCACCTCGGAACGCCCAATGACGATTACCGACCTGGTCGCACCCGAGGCGATTCTCCCGGCATTGAAAGTCAACAGCAAGAAGCAGGCGCTGCAGGAACTGGCGGCGCGGGCCGCCAGCCTGACCGGGCAGAACGAACGCGCGGTCTTCGAGGTGCTGTTGCAGCGGGAGAAGCTCGGCACCACCGCGGTCGGCTATGGCGTCGCGATCCCGCACGGCAAGCTGCCCAAACTGGAAAAGCTGTTCGGGTTGTTTGCCCGTCTTGAGCGCCCGATCGATTTCGAGGCGATGGACGGCCAGCCGGTCGATCTGGTGTTCCTGCTGCTGGCGCCGGAAGGCGCGGGCGCCGATCACCTCAAGGCGCTGGCCCGCATCGCCCGGCTGTTGCGCGATCAGGATGTCGCCAAGAAATTGCGCGCCTCGCGCGACGCCCAGGCGATCTATTCGGTGCTGGCGCTGCCGCCGGCAAGCGCCGCGTAGAGCGTTTTCAAGCCAACGGGCCGCGCGAATGCGCGCCCGATGACAGGCTCCGTGGACACCGGTTCGCGTAAAGAAAACGCGTCAAAAAAGATTAACGCCGGCGGCTGTTATCGCCAGGCACAGCCTTCCGCCTTGCGCGGATTTCTCCACGCCCCGCCATCGATCTGTTTGTGAAAATGCTTGTTGCGAAAATCGATTTGGAAAGATCGATGGATACGCGGGGGTTTACGCCCGCGTATGACATCGTCTTCAGCTTCGCTACGCCCCGTCGGTGACAGGAGCAACGGCTCGGTCAGTGACACGAGCAAGCGCTTCGTCAGTGACACGAGCAATGGCTCGGTCAGTGACAGAAGCAAGCGCTTCGTCAGTGAACGCTGACGGCCTGCAGTTCATTGCTCCAGGCGTTGGCGATCGCGGCTTCCCGGCTATCGGTCAGCATGATCGGCGTGCCGTCGGCGGCATGGAGCGCGAACAGCTTCAGGCCCGGTGCGATCTTCGGCGCCTCGGGAAACAGTCCCGGTACATCCTCGGAGCGGATCTGCTTCACATAGGCGATATGGCCTTCGCCCAGGCTCGCCAGCGCCTCGGTGGAGACACCGGCTGTTTCAAACACTACTTCAGCTTCAGTCATGGTCTCGACTCCTCTGTCAGACTAAGCGGTCGAGTCCGCTCCTCGTTCCATTATTCGTGTTCATTGATAGCAATTGTCTTAACGACCTTTTCCGGCTCCGGCCGGGCCAGATCGATCGACAACAGCCCGTTTTTCAGATCCGCGCCCAGCACCAGCATCCCCTCCGCCAGCACGAAGGTGCGCTGGAAGTGGCGCGCGGCGATGCCGCGATGGATGTATTGCCGGGCCTTGTCGTCCTGCTGGCGGCCCCGGATCACGAGCTGGTTTTCCTCAATGGTTACATCGAGTTGGTCGCGGGTAAATCCCGCCACCGCCAGCGTGATGCGCAAGCGTTCAGGCTGGCCATTGCTGCGGTCGCAGCGCTCGATGTTGTAGGGAGGATAACCGTCGGCGCCTTTGACGACGCGATCGAGCGCACGCTCGATTTCGTCGAATCCCAACAGGAACGGACTGGATAGCGAAGGAACACGCGACATAGTTTGCAAAGTCCTCTCGAAGCGACTTTGAAGTTTCAGGGCCCTTGCGGCGCCCCATTGCGACCGGATGGCGGATTTGCCGCCCGATCAATAGCCAATATGGGCATGATTTGAAGGGTGTTCAAGCACCTCAGGAATCCGCTTTGGGCCGTGGCAAAGCGCCGCTACCCGTCGCATCGAGCTCGAAAGGTTAACGCTTACGCTCCGGGCCGCAAACGACGCCCTTGGCGACCAGCGCGTCGATCTCGCTGCCGGAATAGCCAAACTCCGTCAGCACCTCGGTGGCGTGCTGGCTGAATTTCGGCGGCACGCGGCGCAGGCTCGGCTTGCTGCGGTCGAGACGGATCGGGGAAGCAACCCCCTTGTACCAGTCCTTTTCGATGACATCGCCGCGATAGACGGTGTGGCTGTTGGTCAGGGCCTGGTCGATCGACTGCACCGGTCCGGCCGGCAGCCCGGCCGCGAGCAGCCGATCGCACAAGGGCGCGGCGTCGTGCTGACTGAACACCGCGGCGAGCTCGGCGCGCAGCGCATCGCGGTTGGCGATGCGGTCCTTGTTGCGCGCAAAGCGCGGATCGGTGCCGAGTTCGGGCTTGCCGATTTCCTTGGCCAGCTTGCGGAAGGTGCCGTCATTGCCGACACCGATGAAGATGTTGTCGGTGCGGGTCGGGAAGATCGCATAGGGCACCAGATTGGGATGCTCGTTGCCGGTGAGCTGCGGCGGCTTGCCGTGCATGAAATAATTCGCGGCATGCGGATGCATGACGGCGAGGCCGGTTTCGTACAGCGTGGTTTCGAGAAACTGCCCGACGCCGGATCGTTGCCGCTCCGAAAGCGCCATCAGGATTCCGATCGCCGCATAAAGCCCTGTCGTGATGTCGACAACGGGAACGCCGATCCGCATAGGTCCGGATTGCGGCGAGCCGGTCGCGGCAATCATTCCGGTCATGGCCTGGATGATCGCGTCATAGCCGGGATTGCCGCCGCGCGGGCCGTCGGCGCCGAAGCCCGAGATCCGGCAATGCACGAGTTTGGGAAATTTTTGGCGCAGCACGTCGTTGCCGATGCCCCATTTGTCGAGCGTGCCCGGTTTGAAATTTTCGATCAGGACGTCGGCGCTCTCCAGCATCTTCATCAGCACATTGCGGCCGCCCTCGGACGCGAGGTCGAGGCCGATCGAGCGCTTGTTGCGGTTGATGCCGACGAAATAGGCCGCGTCATCTTCATGGAACGGCGGTCCCCAGTCGCGCACCTCGTCGCCGGCGGGCGGCTCGACCTTGATCACGTCAGCGCCGTGATCGGCCAGGATCTGCGTGCAATAGGGGCCGCCGAGCACCCGCGTGAGGTCGAT
Organism: Bradyrhizobium sp.; assembly: GCF_050014615.1. GTDB lineage: Bacteria > Pseudomonadota > Alphaproteobacteria > Rhizobiales > Xanthobacteraceae > Bradyrhizobium. The sequence goes on from NZ_JBEKCZ010000024.1 coordinate 16,710, forward strand.
CACGCGCAGTCCGGTCATGGCGCCAGCGGCGGTTTGAGAACTCATGGAAACAACCTTCGCTCAAAGGGGAATCAATCGGAACAGGAAGTGCGTTCGATTTCCAGAGCTAGCGAGGTTCGGCCGCGCCAGCAATGCTTTCTGGCGCGTAGGCGTATGTCAGGACGGCCGTCGAGGTGGACCTCGCCGGCCGCCGGTCGACTTAGGTGCGGCGAACAGCCCGCGGTTGTCTTGGGCGGGCCGTTACACAACCTTCAGCCGAACATCCACATTGCCCCGCGTGGCGTTGGAATAGGGGCATACCTGGTGTGCCTTCTCCACCAGAGCCTCGGCCTCGGTGCGGGCAAGCCCGGGCAGCGAGACGTCGAGGGCGATATCCAGGCCAAAGCCGCCGGCCGCGCGCGGTCCGATGCCCACGGTCGAGGTCACCGACGCATCGGCGGGCACTTTCGGGCCGCCTTGCGAAGCCACGAACTTCATCGCACCGATGAAGCAGGCGGCATATCCGGCCGCGAAAAGCTGTTCGGGATTGTTGCCGGCGCCGCCGCCGCCTCCGAGTTCCTTCGGCGTGGCGAGTTTGACTTTCAACGATCCATCCAGCGTGGCAGCCTCGCCGTCACGGCCGCCAGTAGCCTTGGCGCTGGTTTTGTAGAGCACATTTACCGACATGGTGGTCTCCTCCGGTTGCGGTTTCAACGCCATTTGTATTGCACACAATTGAATTGTGTGCAATACAACAAATATTGAACGTGTACAATTTAATTGGCTGCAATTGATTGCGGGCAGGGCCGGGCCCAGAATGAACCGGTGAGTCTGTGATCTGACGAGGTGGCCCATGGCCAAGAAAAACGGGATCGACCAGCCGCTGCTGCTCGGCAATCAACTGTGTTTCGCGATCTATTCCACCGCGCACGCGTTCAACCGGGTCTACAAGCCATTGCTTGAGCGGCTCGGGCTGACCTATCCGCAATATCTGGCGATGCTGGTGCTGTGGGAGCGCGACGGCCTGTCCGTCAGGGAGATCGGCGATCGGCTGTTTCTCGATTCCGGCACCCTGACCCCGCTGCTCAAGCGGCTCGAGGCCGCCGAACTCATCAAGCGCACCCGCAGCACCGAAGACGAGCGGCAAGTGCTGATCGCGCTGACCTCCCGGGGGCAGGCCCTTCGCGAAAAGGCCCGGGCGGTGCCCCAGGCGATCCTTGCCGCCTCGGCCTGCTCGGTCACCGAGCTGACGGCGATGAAGAACCAGCTGATCGGCCTTCGTGACCGGCTGAATTCCGCGCTCGGGGAGTAGCTGCTTGCGGCGGTTTCAGTCGTCACAGGCGCTTCTTCGCAAAGGCGCGGCCGGAGCCAGACTTCAAATATTTTCAAATGCGAAAGCCTGCTTTTCGTCGCTAAACGCGACATAGGTTTTCAACTTCCACGGTCTGTATTTCGAAGTATGCGCCACTTTGCCCGCGTTGTGCTTGACCAATCTAGCTGGCACGTCGTCGGTGATGCCGACGTAGAAGTGCTCAAGATCCTGACTTTCTAGGATGTAAACGTATTTCATCGGTTGCCGAGGCCCGTCTTCGCCCTTCGGGCTACGACGCGGCAGCCTTCGCTTCGATGGGGCTTGCCGAGCCGAAGCAGGCGCAGCCTGCGAAGGCTGGTGGAGCCAGGCGGGATCGAACCGCCGACCTCTTGCATGCCATGCAAGCGCTCTCCCAGCTGAGCTATGGCCCCTTAACCTGTCGTCAGAGCATGGTCTTTCGGATCATGCTCTCCACACGCCTGTGGGCGGCGCGGGCAAAACCCTGAACACAGTTCAGGGCTGATCTCAAGTCTCCTCGTCGCCGCCGACGTCGCCGATAATGTCGGTGACGTCCTCGTCGCCTTCTTCCTCGTCGGCGATGAAGGTCGAATCATCATCGTCGTCGTCTTCGATGGTTTCGTCGATCTCGATATCGTCTTCCGATTCGGGAACGACAGCCTTGACCTTGCCGGTGTTCTCCTCGGCGTCGGCTTCCTCGAGCGGCACCAATTCTTCCGCCTCGACCGGTTCCGGCGTTGCCTCGGCGGCCGAGGCGGCGGCGGCCGCGCTGGCGCGCGCGGCGGCGTCGGCGCGGGTGCGCGGTGGTGGAATCGGCGCGATCGGCACCACCTCGCCAGTATAGGGCGAGATCACCGGGTTCTTGTTGAGGTCGTAGAATTTCTTACCCGTCGTCGGGCAAATGCGTTTGGTTCCGAGATCGGATTTGGCCACGTGTGGAATCCTGGGAATTTTTCGAAAAACGGTGCTTCACTTGGCTAGTTGAGACGCTGCTGTCAATAGCGCTTTGCGGGAGACAGAGGCTATCGTGACGCCGCGCGCCCCATGTGATACCTGCCGCCAGCGCAGAGGACACAATCTTGACCCATTCGGATCACCTTGCAGATCGACCGACGCCGCTTGAAGCCCGCTCCAGCGGACCCCTGACCGGGAAGGTCCGGGTTCCCGGCGACAAGTCGATTTCGCACCGTGCCCTGATTTTGGGCGCGCTGGCGGTTGGCGAAACCCGGATTTCGGGCCTGCTGGAGGGCGAAGACGTGTTGAATACCGCCAAAGCCATGCGGGCTTTGGGCGCCCGGGTGGAACGATCCGGGGATTTTGCCTGGTCGGTACGCGGCGTCGGGGTGACCGGGTTCGCGCAGCCGGAGGCCCCGCTCGATTTCGGCAATTCCGGCACCGGCTGCCGGCTGGTGATGGGCGCGGTCGCCGGTTGCCCGATTACGGCTGTTTTCGACGGCGACGCGTCGCTGCGCTCGAGACCGATGCGGCGGGTGCTCGATCCCCTGGAATTGATGGGCGCCAGGGTCGGCGCCAGCGGGCCAGGCGGCCGCCTGCCGCTGACGCTCCATGGCGCGCGCGACCCGTTGCCGATTCTTTACCGCACCCCGGTGGCTTCGGCGCAGATCAAATCCGCCGTGCTGCTGGCAGGGCTGGCCGCGCCTGGCGTCACCACCGTGATCGAGACCGAGGCCAGCCGCGACCACACCGAGCTGATGCTGAAACATTTCGGCGCGCAGATCGTCTCAACGCCGGAAGGCCGTCACGGCCGCAGCATCGCCCTCATCGGACAGCCTGAACTGCATGGCGCGGAAGTTGTGGTGCCGGCCGATCCGTCATCGGCGGCATTCCCGATCGTGGCGGCATTGATTGTCGAAGGTTCCGACATCGTGCTGTCGGATGTCATGACCAATCCGCTGCGCACCGGGCTGTTCACGACGCTGCGCGAGATGGGCGCCTCGATCGAGGAAAGCCTGGTTCGTGGCGACGCCGGCGAGCCGATGGCGCAGTTTCGGGTGCGCGCCTCGCGGCTGCGTGGCGTCGAGGTGCCGCCGGAGCGCGCGCCCTCGATGATCGACGAATATCTGGTGCTGGCGGTGGCGGCGGCCTTTGCCGAAGGCACCACCATCATGCGCGGCCTGCAGGAATTGCGGGTCAAGGAATCCGACCGGCTGGAGGCGACTGCCGCGATGCTGCGCGTCAACGGCGTCAAGGTCGAGATCGTGGGCGATGACCTGATCGTCGAAGGCAAGGGCCATGTCGCGGGCGATGGTCTGGTCGCCACCCACATGGATCATCGTATCGCGATGTCGGCGCTGGTGATGGGTCTTGCCTCCGACAAGCCGGTCAAGGTCGACGATACCGCGTTCATCGCCACCAGTTTTCCGGATTTCATTCCGATGATGCGTTCGCTGGGGGCGGAGTTTTCATGATCATCGCCATCGACGGACCGGCGGCCTCGGGAAAAGGCACGCTCGGCAAGCGCCTCGCCAAGCATTACGGCTATCGTCACCTTGATACCGGCGTGATCTACCGGGCGGTCGCCAAGGCGCTGCTCGACGCCGGCGCCGACCTGACCGACGAGGTACTCGCGGTCTCCGCGGCGCTTGAGCTCGATCCCGAAAAATTCGGCAATCCGGCGCTGAAGACCCAGGAAGTGGGCGACGCCGCCTCCGTGGTCTCGGCGATTCCCAGGGTACGGGAGGTATTACTGAACTTTCAGCGGCAATTCGCGGCCGGTCCGCCGGGCGCGGTGCTCGACGGCCGCGACATCGGAACCGTGATCTGCCCGGACGCCGATGTGAAGATTTTCGTCGTCGCCGACCCGAAAGTCCGCGCCCGGCGCCGGACCCTGGAAGCCAGGGCCAGGGGTGAGGACGCCGACGAGGCCGCGGTGCTGGCCGATATTCTGCGGCGCGACGAACGCGACCGGAACCGGCCGACCGCCCCCCTGAAAGCGGCAGCGGATGCTCACTTGCTCGATAACTCGCATTTGGATATAGAAGGCGGCGTCCGGGCCGCCATCGACATTGTCGAGGCCGTCCGAGCGGGCCGGCAGCGGGTTTGAACGTTTTCGTATGAGCGTGTTCAAACGAAACCGCTGCCGTCATTGGAGGAAAGCCCGCTCCAGGTCTTGAACATCGATATCCCGAGGCCGATTTGCTTCGTTCAGGTTCCGGATAAAAACCAACGTATCGAACGTGCAGTCATGCTGCCGGCCCGCTGTTGCGCTTTTCGCAAACGCGGTCGTTAGGGGTTGCGGACCTCTAACACTTCACGCCCGATGCGCCCCTTAACCCCAATCGCCGGCGATACCCGCATCTGGAGAACAAATGGCTTCGACTGCTGCTTCCTATAATCCTTCCCGCGACGATTTTGCCGCCATGCTCGACGAATCCTTCGCCGGCGGCAACCTGCAGGAAAGCTCTGTCATCAAGGGCATTGTGGTTGCGATCGAGAAGGACATGGCCGTCATCGACGTCGGCCTCAAGACCGAAGGCCGCGTGGCGCTGCGTGAATTCGCAGGACCCGGCCGCGAAAGCGAACTCAAGGTCGGCGACGAGGTCGAGGTGTTCCTCGACCGCATCGAGAATGCGCTCGGCGAAGCCGTGCTGTCGCGCGACAAGGCGCGCCGCGAGGAGAGCTGGGGCAAGCTCGAGAAGGCCTTCAACAACAACGAGAAGGTTCACGGCGTCATCTTCAATCAGGTCAAGGGCGGCTTCACCGTCGACCTCGACGGCGCGGTGGCCTTCCTGCCGCGCTCCCAGGTCGATATCCGCCCGATCCGCGACGTCGCGCCGCTGATGAACAATTCGCAGCCGTTCCAGATCCTCAAGATGGACCGGCGCCGCGGCAACATCGTGGTGTCGCGCCGGACCGTTCTGGAAGAGACCCGCGCCGAGCAGCGCCAGGAACTGGTGCAGAATCTCGAAGAGGGTCAGGTCATCGACGGCGTCGTCAAGAACATCACCGATTACGGTGCGTTCGTCGACCTCGGCGGCATCGACGGCCTGCTGCACGTCACCGATATCGCCTGGCGCCGGGTCAATCACCCGACCGAAGTGCTGACCATCGGTCAGACCGTGAAGGTCAAGATCATCAAGATCAACCACGAGACCCACCGCATCTCGCTCGGCATGAAGCAATTGCTTGATGATCCGTGGCAGGGCATCGAGGCCAAGTATCCGCTCAATTCGCGCTTCACCGGCCGCGTCACCAACATCACCGACTACGGCGCGTTCGTCGAACTGGAGCCGGGCATCGAAGGTCTGATCCACGTCTCGGAAATGTCGTGGACCAAGAAGAACATGCATCCCGGCAAGATCGTTTCGACCTCGCAGGAAGTCGAAGTGCAGGTTCTCGAAGTCGATTCGGTCAAGCGCCGGATTTCGCTCGGCCTCAAGCAGACCATGCGCAATCCCTGGGAAGTGTTCATCGAGAAGTTCCCGGTCGGATCGACGGTCGAGGGCGAGGTCAAGAACAAGACCGAGTTCGGCCTGTTCCTCGGCCTCGAGGGCGACGTCGACGGCATGGTCCATCTGTCCGATCTCGACTGGAAGCTGCCGGGCGAGCAGGTGATCGACAACTTCAAGAAGGGCGACATGGTCAAGGCCGTGGTGCTCGACGTCGATGTCGAGAAGGAGCGCATCTCGCTCGGCGTCAAGCAGCTCGAGGGCGATCCGTTCGCCGAGCCGGGCGACGTCAAGAAGGGCGCGGTCGTGACCTGCGAAGTGCTCGAGGTGAAGGAAAGCGGCATCGATGTGAAGATCGCCGGAACCGACTTCACCACCTTCATCAAGCGGTCCGAACTGGCGCGTGAGCGCTCCGATCAGCGCGCCGAGCGTTTCGCCGTCGGCGAAAAGGTCGACGCGCGCGTGATCCAGTTCGACAAGAAGGCCCGCAAGGTGCAGGTCTCGATCAAGGCGCTGGAAGTCGCCGAAGAGAAGGAGGCCATCGCGCAGTATGGCTCCTCCGATTCGGGGGCGACGCTGGGCGACATTCTCGGCACCGCGCTCAAGCAGCGCACCGACAAGTAAGCCTGGCTTCCTGACCGTCATAAAACGAGGCCCCGGTTCGCAACCGGGGCCTTTTTTGCGACTCCCATCGTCATCCCGGCGAACGCCGGGATCCATACGCCGTGTCCTGCGAGGGGGACGCTGGAAAAATCTTCAGCGACGATCAATATCGGTGGTTATCGGCCCGGCGTTCGCCCGGACGACCAAAGGGCCTTGTTTTCTTCATATTGCACCGCAATTGATGTATTCAGGGCACGCTATATTAGGGTTGTGCGGAGAACACCGTACACAGCCACCGAGACCGCTTCCGGGAGAATTTTCGATGTCGCTTGATTCAGACGTGATCGTCGATCGCCGCAGGATACGCCGCAAGCTGACGTTCTGGCGCGTGGTCGCGGCCTTGATCGCCATCGTCGCGATCGTCACCCTTGCCGTGGTGGCGACGCCGGGCGGACGCGGCGCGCTCGCGACCTCGGGCTCGATTGCCCGCGTCAATATCGAAGGCCTGATCCGCAGCGACCAGGAACGCGTCGCGGCACTGGAACGGCTGGAGAAATCGCAAGCCGCGGCGGTGGTCGTGCATATCAATTCGCCCGGCGGCACCACGGCCGGGTCCGAGCAGCTCTATGACGCGCTGGTGCGGCTGAAGGCCAAGAAGCCGCTGGTCGTGGTGGTCGAGGGGCTGGCGGCATCGGGCGGCTATATCGCCGCGATCGCGGCCGATCACATCGTCGCCCAGCAGAGTTCGCTGGTCGGTTCAATCGGCGTGCTGTTTCAATTTCCCAATTTCACCGAATTGCTGAAAACCGTTGGCGTCAAGGTCGAAGAGGTGAAGTCTTCGCCGCTGAAAGCAGCGCCCAACGGGTTTGAGCCGACCAGTCCGGAAGCGCGCGCGGCGCTCGACGCGCTGGTGAAGGATTCCTACGCGTGGTTTCGCGGCCTCGTCAAAGAGCGGCGCGGCATGGACGACGAACTGCTCGAAAAAGTCGCCGACGGGCGGGTCTTCACCGGCCATCAGGCGGTCGATCTCAAGCTGATCGATCAGCTCGGCGACGAGAAGACCGCGGTGGCATGGCTGGTGGCGCAGAAAGGTGTCAAGGCCGATCTGCCGGTGCGCGATTACAAACTGACGCCCCGGTTCAGTGACCTGACTTTCTTGCGAACCGCCGCGTCCATCACGCTCGACGCGCTTGGTTTGAGCGCGATTGCGCGTCAGGTCGAACAGGCCGGTGTAGTGCAGGCGGTTGATCGGCTGGGGCTGGATGGCATGCTGGCGTTGTGGCATCCCGCAGGGGCCAATTGAACCGTATGTCCGGTTTCGGTCCCGTCCTCCCGCATTGCGAGCACTGTCACAATACCCAATCCGGCCATTTGTCATCTGTTTTCGGGCCGACCAAATTTCATTTAGCGTCTTGACAGTTCAAGGCATTTTCACGGAAATGCATATCCGAACCTTCCCGGGTCCCCGTCTCGATGATCAAATCCGAACTCGTTCAGCGTATCGCCGAGCACAACCCGCATCTCTATCAGCGGGATGTCGAGAACATTGTGAATGCGATCCTCGATGAAATCGTCGCGGCTTTGGCGCGCGGCGACCGGGTCGAACTGCGTGGTTTCGGGGCTTTTTCGGTCAAGCACCGTCCGGCCCGCGCCGGCCGCAATCCGCGCACCGGCGCGCATGTGCCGGTGGACCAGAAGAGTGTCCCGTTCTTCAAGACGGGCAAGGAAATGCGTGAGCGGCTGAACCGCGACGACGGCTCACCCGACGCCGGCGCTTAAGCCAGCGCGGCGATTGCGCCGCAGGCAAGTCGAAGCGCGCGCCGGTCTCCATCAACGCGAGAGATGGTCATGCGAAAATTTTTGACGGGCGTGGTGCTGATTCCGCTGGGTCTGATCTTTATCGTCTTTGCGGTCGCCAACCGTCATTGGGTGACGGTGTCGTTCGATCCGTTCAATTCCAGCGACCCCAGCGTCGCGGTGACGCTGCCGCTGTTCGTCGTCATCATCGCGGTGGCGATCGCCGGCGTGGTGGCGGGCGGTTCGGCGACCTGGTTCCGGCAGCGGCACTGGCGGCGGGCGGCTAGGCAGCATGAGGCCGATGCGCGCCAGGCGCGGGCGCAACTGGCCGAACTGCGTGCCGGCGCCATGACACCCCAGCGGTACGATCCACAGCGCCTGCCGGCCCCGCCGCAGGTCGGCCAATATGGGTCCGGCGGGCGAGACAAGCAGGGCGCGACGTTGTAGAACGCGGCCCATCGCCTCGCTTTTTCCGGCGGCTTGCCGCCGCCCTGACCCATCATCTGGCCGTTACGCTGAACCATGTCCCTGATCGTCAAAATTTGCGGCCTGTCCACGCGCGAGACGCTCGACGTCGCGCTGGATTCCGGCGCCGACATGGTGGGATTCGTGTTCTTTCCGCCGTCGCCACGGCACTTAAGCCTTGAGACCGCCCGCGACCTCGGCCGGTTGACAAAACGCCGCGCGTCGAAGGTGGCGCTCACGGTCGATGCCGACGACGCCACGCTCGCCAACATCGTCGAAGCGCTGCAGCCCGATATGTTGCAGCTGCACGGCAGCGAGACCGTGGCGCGGCTGCGCGACATCAAGCAGAAATTCGGATTGCCGGTCATGAAAGCAATCGCGGTGGAAGCCCCTGCCGATCTTGCGTCGCTGCCCGGATACGCTGTCGTCGCCGACCGGATCCTGTTCGATGCCCGCGCCCCCAAGGATGCCACCCGTCCGGGCGGCCTCGGCGCGGTATTCGACTGGCATGTGCTTGAAAATCTCGCGCTCACGCTGCCGTTCATGGTCTCCGGGGGCCTTCATGCCGGCAATGTCGCGGAAGCCGTTCGCGTCACCCGCGCCGGCGGCGTCGATGTATCCTCCGGGGTGGAACGCACGCCCGGCGTCAAGGATCCCGAGATGATCCGCGCCTTTATTCGCGCCGCGCGCGCAACCGAAGAGCTCATGGTTCGATGAATTCAGCCTTACCCAATTCCTTCCGCAGCGGTCCCGACGAACGCGGGCATTTCGGCATTTTCGGCGGCCGATTTGTCGCGGAAACGCTGATGCCGCTGATCCTCGACCTGGAGAAGGCTTACGCCGACGCCAAGGCCGATCCGGCGTTCCAGGCGGAAATGGATGGCTACCTCAAGGATTATGTCGGCCGGCCGTCGCCGCTGTATTTTGCGCAGCGCCTGACCGAACATCTCGGCGGTGCCAAGATCTATTTCAAGCGCGAGGAGCTCAATCACACCGGCTCGCACAAGGTCAACAATGTGCTCGGCCAGATCATGGTGGCGCGGCGCATGGGCAAGAAGCGCATCATCGCCGAAACTGGCGCCGGCCAGCACGGCGTCGCCACCGCGACGCTGTGCGCGCGGTTCGGACTGGATTGTGTGGTCTATATGGGCGCGGTCGATGTCGAGCGGCAGCAGCCCAATGTCATCCGCATGGAAATGCTGGGCGCCAAGGTCATTCCGGTGCAGTCGGGCTCGCGCACGCTCAAGGACGCGATGAATGATGCGCTGCGCGACTGGGTCACCAACGTGCACGATACGTTTTACTGCATCGGCACGGTGGCGGGTCCGCATCCCTATCCGATGATGGTGCGCGACTTCCAGTCGATCATCGGCATCGAGACCCGCGCCCAGATGCAGGCCGCCGAAGGCCGCCTGCCGGATTCGCTGATCGCCTGCATCGGCGGCGGCTCCAATGCGATGGGGCTGTTTCACCCGTTTCTCGATGATCCCGGTATCGAGATCTTTGGCGTCGAGGCCGCGGGCCATGGGCTGACGGGATTGCATGCGGCGTCGATCGCCGGCGGCCGGCCGGGCGTGCTGCACGGCAACCGCACTTATTTGCTGATGGACGATGACGGCCAGATCCAGGACGCGCATTCGATTTCGGCGGGGCTGGATTATCCCGGCATCGGGCCGGAGCATTCCTGGCTGCATGAAACCGGCCGGGTGACGTATCTGTCGGCGACCGACGAGGAAGCGCTGGCGGCGTTTCAACTGCTGTCGCGGCTGGAAGGCATCATTCCGGCGCTGGAGCCCGCGCACGCCATCGCCAGGGTGATGGATCTCGCGCCGAAGCGGCCAAAGGATCATCTGATGGTGGTCAATCTCTCCGGCCGCGGCGACAAGGACGTGCCGCAGGTTGGCGACATCTTGAAGGGCAGAAAGAAGTGACCACCCGCATCGACACATGTTTCGCCAGGCTGAAGAAAGAAGGCCGCTCCGCCTTCATCACCTTCCTGATGGCGGGCGATCCCGATTCCGCGACCTCGCTTGAGATCATCAAGGCGCTGCCGAAGGCCGGAGCCGACATCATCGAGATCGGCATGCCCTTTACCGATCCGATGGCGGACGGCCCCGCGATCCAGGCGGCGGGATTGCGGGCGCTGAAGGCGGGCATGACCCTGAAGAAGACGCTTGCCCTGGTGCGCGGCTTTCGGGCCGGCGATGCCACGACACCGCTGGTGCTGATGGGCTACTACAATCCGATCTACATTTACGGCGTCGATCGGTTTCTGGCCGATGCCAAATCCGCCGGGGTCGACGGGCTGATTATTGTCGATCTGCCGCCGGAGGAAGACACCGAATTGTGCCTGCCGGCGATGCAGGCCGGACTCAATTTCATCCGGCTGGCGACGCCGACCACCGACGACAAGCGCCTGCCGGCGGTGCTCGCCAACACCTCCGGCTTTGTCTATTACGTCTCCATCACCGGCATCACCGGCAGCGGCAGCGCCGACGCCGATGTGGTCGGCGAGGCCGTCGCCCGCATCAAGCGGCATACCAAATTGCCGGTCTGTGTCGGCTTCGGCATCCGCACGCCGCAAGCCGCCCGTGGCATTGCCGCGCATGCCGATGGCGCGGTGGTCGGTACCGCGCTGGTCGATGCCTTGCGCGGCAGCCTTGATTCCGACGGCCGCGCTACCGCCAAAACCGTCGATGCTGTAGCAGGTCTGGCGGCCGCCCTGGCGCAGGGTGTGCGGGGCGCCAAGCAGGCCGCTGAATAAGCCACAATTGGGTCGAGATACCCGCCGGGCGGCGGCTTGCCGGGCCCCTTCGGGGGCGCCATATATCCACAATGATTGCTGCTTGAGGGCAATTCGGAGCAAAACATGAATTGGCTCACCAACGTCGTCCGGCCGAAAATACGCAATATCCTGCGTCGCGAAACGCCGGAGAATTTGTGGATCAAATGCCCGGACACCGGGCAACTGGTTTTCTACAAGGACGTCGAGAGCAACCAGTTCGTTATTCCCGGCTCGAATTACCACATGCGCATGGGCGCGGTGGCGCGGCTGAAGTCGGTGTTCGACAATGAGACCTGGTTCGACGTGGCGCTGCCCGACGTCACCGCCGATCCCCTGAAATTCCGCGACGAGCGCAAATATGCCGACCGCATCAAGGACGCCCGCGCCAGGACCGGACTGAACGATGCCATCAAGGTCGGCTACGGCAAGCTCGAGGGTGCCGCGGTGGTGATCGCGGTGCAGGATTTCGATTTCATGGGCGGCTCGCTCGGCATGGCCGCCGGCGAAGCCATCGTGCGCGGGCTTGAACTCGCGCTTGAAAAGAAATCGCCGTTCATCGTGTTTGCGGCTTCCGGCGGCGCGCGCATGCAGGAAGGCATTCTGTCGCTGATGCAGATGCCGCGCACCACCGTCGGCGTGCAGTTGATGCGCGAGGCCAAGCTGCCCTATATCGTCGTGCTGACCAATCCGACCACCGGCGGCGTGACCGCCTCTTACGCCATGCTAGGCGACGTGCAGATCGCCGAACCCGGCGCGCTGATCGGCTTTGCCGGCGCGCGCGTGATCGAGCAGACCATCCGCGAGAAATTGCCGGATGGATTCCAGCGCGCCGAATATCTGAAAGACCATGGCATGGTCGACATGGTCGTGCATCGCCACGACATGCGCGCGACGCTGGCGCGGCTTTGTCGACTATTGACCAAATCACCGGCGGTGGAAACCACCCCGAAGCCTGCGCCGCAGGCCGCTATTCCCGACCCGATTGCGTCAGGTGCGGAGTTGGCGCCGGCAGCACCCCACGCGTGAACGCGCCTGCGGCCAAACCGCCGTCGCTGGTCGAACTGGTCGCGCGGCTGTCCGCCCTGCATCCAGAGCGTATCGATCTTGGCTTGGAGCGGATGCATCAGCTGCTGGAACGGCTTGATCACCCCGAATGCAAGCTGCCGCCGGTCATCCATGTCGCCGGCACCAATGGCAAGGGTTCGACGATCGCGTATCTGCGCGCCATTCTGGAAGCCGCATCCCTGCGGGTCCACGTCTATACCTCGCCCTATCTGGTGCGGATCAACGAATGCTATCGCCTTGGCCGCAGCGGCGGCGGAATTCTGGTTGACGACAGCGAATTGCGCGGCGCGCTGGAGCATTGTGAGCGGGCCAATGCCGGAGCGCCGATCACCATTTTTGAAATCGAAACCGCGGCGGCCTTTTGCCTGTTCGCGCAGCATCCGGCCGATGTGGTGCTGCTGGAAGTCGGTCTCGGCGGCCGGCTCGACGCCACCAATGTGATTGCAGCACCGCTGGCCTGCGTGATCGCGCCCGTCAGCATGGATCATACCGAGTTTCTCGGTGATACGTTGACGACCATCGCCGGGGAAAAGGCCGCCATCATCAAGCGCGATGTGCCGGCGATTTGCGCGGAGCAGGCGCCCGAGGCGATGGCCGTGATCGAGCAATATGCCAAGCGCCTGCGCGCGCCGCTGTATACGGCCGGGCAGGAGTGGCACGTCAATGTCGAGCGCGGACGCCTGGTCTATCAGGATGATCGCGGCCTGATGGATCTGGCGGCGCCACGGTTGTTTGGCCGGCATCAGTTCGACAATGCCGGCCTCGCCATCGCCACGCTGCGCGCGCTGGACGCTTTCAGGATCGAACCATCCGCGTTCGAGGCCGGCATCGTCAATGCCGAATGGCCGGCGCGGATGCAGCGTCTGGCGTCGGGCGCGCTGGTGGAGCAGGCGCCGCCGGGGTCCGAGGTCTGGCTCGATGGCGGCCACAATGCCGAGGGCGGCCGCGTTGCCGCGGCGGCGCTGGGCGATCTCGAAGAGCGGGTATCACGCCCGCTCGTCGTGATCGTCGGCATGATGGGTAACAAGGATGCCGGCGCGTTCCTGGCCAATTTCGCCGGGCTGACGCGCCACATCATCGCGGTGCGGATACCGGATCGCGACAACACCATGCCGTCGGATCGGCTGGCGGATGCGGCGCGGCATCTGGGCATGCGGGTCGAAACTGCCGATAGCGTCGAAGCCGCACTGCGTTCGCTGGCGCGCCTGGCCTACGAAGCGCCGCCGCGGATTCTGATCACCGGGTCGCTGTACCTCGCCGGCCATGTGCTGGCCGCCAACGGCACGCCGCCGGGATAGGCCTGGAATGACCATGCGTTTTGCCGCGATTGCCGATGTCCACGGAAATCATCTCGCGCTGCAAGCCGTGATCGCCGACATCCGCGCGCAGGACATCGACGAGATCGTCAATCTCGGCGACATGGCGAGCGGACCGCTCGATGCACGGCGGACCATGGACGCCTTGATGGCGCTGGATGCCGTCCACGTGCTCGGCAATCACGACCGTCATCTGATCGATCGGTCACCTGAGAAGATGGGATCGTGGGACCGACCTGCGCACGCGCAGCTCGATGCGCGTCACCTCGACTGGCTGCGCGCAGTGCCGCCAACGCAGGTGTATCGCGACCGGGTCTTTCTCTGCCACGCGACGCCCCAGAGCGACGAGGTGTACTGGCTGGAGACGGTTTTGCCGGACGGTACGGTGCGGATGTCGTCGCTTGAAGCGATCGAGGCGGCCGCTGAGGGGATCACGCAGCCGCTCATTCTGTGCGCCCACACCCATCTCGCGCGCGCGGTCCGGCTTCGCGACGGGCGCTTGGTGGTCAATCCCGGCAGCGTCGGCTCCCCCGGGTATCGCGACATCCATCCGTTTCCGCATGTCATCGAGGCCGGCTCGCCGGACGCGCGCTACGCGATCCTGGAATGGATCGGGGACGACTGGCGCGTGACGTTCCGGCATGTGCCGTACGATCACGAGGCGATGGCGGCTTTGGCCCGCCGCAACGGCCAACCCGAACTCGCCGCCGCGCTGGCGACCGGGTGGATTCGGTAGCGCCGAAAACAAAACGGCCGGCTCTTCGCCGGCCGTCAAAACCAGATCATCGCAACAGAAGATCAGACCGCAGCGGAAATCCACTGCTGCAACTTCTGCTTCGGCGCGGCGCCGACCTGGCGCGAGGCCATCTCGCCGCCCTTGAAGATCATCAGTGTCGGGATCGACATCACGCCGTATTTCGAGGCCGTCTTCGGGCTCTCGTCGACGTTCAGCTTCACGATCTTGACCTTGTCGCCCATCGCGCCGGAAATCTCGTCGAGCGCGGGCGCGATCATGCGGCATGGGCCGCACCATTCGGCCCAGAAATCGACCACGACCGGGCCGGTCGCCTTGAGCACTTCGGCTTCGAAATCGGCGTCAGAAACCTTGCCAACGGCCATCGGAATACCTCGTTTGGTTTGAAAGGAAAGGCGCAATGGAGAATCGCGCTTGAATCATAGATCCAACCTATGAACGCGATCTTGCCGGGTCAAGCTTGGTCACGCCGAGATGATGGATGCGAGCTGCGCGTCCAGCGCGGGGGCGGAAATCTCCATCAATTCAGGGGTTTCGGTCCACAGCAGCGCGGCGCGGACCGGGCGGCCCGGATAGAGCTTCTGCAGCACCGCCCGGTAAAGCGCGAGCTGGCGGACATAGCTTGTGGGCGCCTCGGCTGACAGGTCGGGCGGGGCGTGGTTGGTCTTGTAGTCGACGATCAGGACCTCGCTTGGCGTCACCACCAGCCGGTCGATCTGCCCTGATATCAACGGCCGCCCCGGCCGATCCAGCCGGCCCACGATCGAGACCTCGGCGCGGCTGCCGGCGCCGAATACCGACGCGAACTGGGGATCGGCGATCAGGGTCATGAGCCGTTCGGCCAGCGCCCCGCGCTCGCTGTCGGTCCATTCGCCGGCATTGCGGGCGAGATAGGCCAGCGCCGCGGCATAGCGGCGGTCGGGGGCGACATCGGGCAGCGACTGCAGCAAACGATGTACCAGCGTGCCCCGCTGCAGGGCACGGGCGCGGGCCTGGAGCGATTCATCGGTGCGGACGCGATAAATTTCATCTTCAGCGGGGTCCGAAGGACGCAGCTGGAGTTCGGCGGCGGCTTCCGGCGGAGCCATCATGCGCAACCATGGCGGCAGCGCGATCGGAGCCATTGTTGCAGGCGAGGCAGCAGTCCCCGTTGTGACCGTGACATCCTGTGGCCGCGCATAGCGCTTCACCACACCATCGCTTGTGTCGAACGCCTGTAGCTGCAGGCTGGAGTTGCCGAGACCTTTAACGATCAGATCGTACCAGGAGAATTTGCGCACCGCATTCATGTTGCCGGGCATGCAGCCGCCGACGATCAGGCGGTCCGCCGCGCGTGTCATCGCCACGTAGAGCAGCCGGCGGTATTCGTCCTCGGTCTCGCCCAGCATCGAGATGCGGGCCGCGGCGACGGCAAGCGGGTCGTCGGCCTTCTTGCCGGCCCACACCACGACGCCGGGCGCATGCGGCGCCGCGTTGCCACGCGGCAGATGGATCAGCTTGAGGCGCTGGGTATCCGAAGGTGACGAGGTGGTGTCGACCAGAAAAACCACCGGCGCCTCCAGCCCCTTGGCGCCGTGCACGGTCATGACGCGGACCTCATCGCGCGAGATTTCCATGTCGCGCTTCACTTCGAGGTCGGCGGCGCGCAGCCACGCCATGAAGCCCTGCAGCGAGGCCGGCGCCTTGCGTTCATAGCCGAGCGCCAGCTCGAGAAACTCGTCGAGCGCGTCATTGGCCTCATGTCCAAGCCGCCGCAGCATTCGCTGCCGGCCGCCGTCGCCACCCAGCAGCCAGGCATAGAATGCAAACGGCGTTTCGAGGACAAAACGGCGTTCGCATTGTTCGAGGCGTCTCGTAGCCGCTTCGAATTTTCCATCGGTTGAAGCGTGAAGGCTCAGCGCCCCGCGCAGCGATCCCTCGCGTTGCCACGCCAGCTTGAACAAATCGTCATCGTCAAGGCCGAACAGCGGGCTCTTCAGGGCCACCGCCAGCGCCAGATCGTCCTGCGGCAACAACAGCGCATCGGCGAGGTTCATCAGATCGATGATCGCGATATGCTCGGTCAGTTTCAGCCGGTCGGCGCCGGCGACGGGAATGCCGGCGTGCTTCAGCGCCTGGATCACGGCGTCGAACGCGTTGCCGCGCCGCCGCACCAGCACCAGCATGTCGCCGTAGCGAAGCGGGCGGCGATCGCCAGCTGAACCGGTCATCGTGCCGCTGTCGACCAGCCGCTTGATCTCGGTCTGAATGCGCCGGGCGAGCCGGACTTCCGGGCTCGTCTCCGACACCGCGTCGAACGGCGCGCGCCAGCCCTCGAGGTCCTGCTTGCCGTCCGGCAGCTGCAATTCCCACAGCTCGATCAGGCTCGGTCCGGCGTCGGCAAGGGCCTCGTGCGGGGGCATGCCGTCGCGGTCGGACGTGATGCTGCGATAGACTTCCTCGATCTGGAAAGCGCTTTCCACCGCGCGCAGCACGCTCTCCCCGGATCGGAACGAGTAGGTGAACGAGACCGGGTCGAACTTCAGGCCCGCCGCCCGGAACCGGGTCTGGAAATGCTGCCGCTTGTCGGCGAATTCGTGCGGGGCCGCGCCCTGAAACGAAAAAATCGACTGCTTCTCGTCGCCGACCGCGAAGATCGTGCGGATGACGCCGTCGCGCGCGCCTTGGCCCGAGGTGAATTCGGAAATGATATGGGCGACGATGTCCCATTGCCGGGGGCTGGTGTCCTGCGCCTCGTCGATCAGCACGTGATCGACGCCGCGGTCGAGCTTGTAATGCACCCAGCCGGAGGACACGCGATCCAGCATTTCCAGCGTCTTGTCGATCAGATCGTCATAGTCGAGCAGGCCGCGCTCCTGCTTCTCGCGCCGGTAATTCGCCGCGGCCGCGGTCGCGATATGCAGCAGCGCCCGGGTGCGGTCCCGGACCGTCACCGCGCGGCGCCGCTCGATCAGGGGGCCGAGGCGCAGACCCTCCCGCTCGAACAGACTGGCGATCGCAGGGTTGTTGTCGCAGAATTTCTTGGTGACCAAAGTTTTGCGCGGCGTGCGATCATCGGTGAGGAACACGCCGAGATATTCGTCGACCTGCGCGCTGCCGATCGATGCCGATGCGTCGCGAAACTGTGCGGCCTGGTTCTGATCAGATTTGCTGCCGGTATCGAGCACTTCAGCGATGTCCAGCCATCGCGACCTCGGCAGATGCGGCCCCTCCACGATCGCGCGCTCGACATCCTCGATGCTGTCGTCCGGGTCGACGCCGAGCGCGACGCACATCTGCGCGGTGGCGGCGTCGGCGCTGCCGGCGGTATCGGTCCATGCCATGAAATGGTCGCGGCTGAGGCAGGCCTCGCGCACCACGTCCTTGAAGGTGACGTCGGCCGCATGAGCCATCGCGATCGTGAGCGCGCGGCCGGTCGCGCTGTCGGGATCGCGGGAGGCGTCGAGCAGCACCTTGAGATTGGCGCGCTCCATCATTTCGTTCTGGTCGCGGTCGTCGAGCACCGCGAAACGCGCCGGCACATTGGCTTCGAACGGGAATTGCTGCAGCAGCCGGGTGCACAGCGCATGGATGGTCTGCACTTTCAGGCCGCCCGGCGTTTCGAGCGCGCAGGCAAACAGCTTGCGGGCCATCATGCGCAGCTTGGCGTGGGGGTGCGCGATGCCCGCCTCGATGATGGCGGCGTCGAGCGCGGCGTCGTCGAGCGTGACCCAATGACCGAGAGTGGAGAATACCCGCTCCGCCATATTGGCCGCCGCGGCCTTGGTGAAGGTGACGCACAGAATTTTCTCCGGCGGCACGCCGTCGAGCAACAGCCGGATCACCCGCTGCACCAGCACATGGGTCTTGCCCGAGCCGGCATTGGCCGAGACGAACGCCGAGGCAGCGGGATCCGAAGCCCGCGCCTGGGTAGCGCGGACGGCGTCGGGAATCGGGCGCAATGCCTTCACCATTCTTCGATCCCCAGCCCGCCGGCCGCCGACCATTCCTTGATGCGGGCGAGATCGTCGTAGGTGCCGTAGCGATTCGACCACATCGACAGATTAAGCGACGTATAGGCCTGGCTTTCATCCTCGAAGGCGCGGATCAGCGCCTCCAGTTTGCTCCGCGCTTCGGCGGCGGCGGCATCGGGCGATTGTGGCTCATCGCCCTTGTTGATCTTCAGCTCCAGCACTTTTTGCTCGCCGGGCGGATTATTGCCGCTGAGCCGCACATACACGAGTTCGCTCACCGAGCTATCGGCCGGAATGTTCGCAAAGCCGCCTTCCCGCAGGATCGCCGCTTCCAGCGTGAGTTGCGGCGACAGTCCCATCCGTACCTGTTTGCCGGTCGGCGGCTGCCCGGTCTTGTAGTCGAGGATCGCAAATGTTCCGTCGCGGCGCCGTTCGATCCGGTCGGCGCGCGCCGACAGCACGAAGCGGCGCGCATCGTCGAGCGGGATCTGGATCTTGCCTCCGATCTCGGCTTCGATTTCGATGATCTGGCTGCGTCGCGCGATTTCCCAGTCCGAAAACCACCCCGCGATGCGCTGGAAGCGCGGCCACCACAGCGCCCGCGCCTCCGGCCGCTCCATCAGCGGCGCGAAATATTTCTGGCCGATGCCGCGCAAGGCGCCCGCGGGATCGTCCGGAAGCGCCGTGGCGAAAGTTTGCGTGAATTCGCCGAGCGCATCGTGGATCGCCGAGCCGCGGTCGGCGGCGGACAGCGGCATGTCGACGGGATCGAGCGGCGCCAGCTTCAGAATGTATTTCGCATAGATCGTGTAGGGATCGCGCAGCCAGTCCTCGATCGCGGTCACCGACAGGTTTAAGGGCCTGACCGCGCGTGGCGGCGTTGGCGCCGGCTGCGCGACCGGCTTGACCCTCGCGGGCCTGTCCAGTTCAGCGGCGAACCGAACATATTGCTCGCCCGCTGCGACCGCCGTCTTCCAGCGTTCCTCGCCCGCCACCGCTTCCAGGCGGTGCAGGAAGCGCGAGGCCACGGCCGGCGCGCCGCTAACCTTGGCGGCGTGACTGAGGATGACATCGTCGGCGCCGAGCAACTGGGCGAAATCGTGCGCGGAAAGGCCGATGCGCCGCTCCGGCAGATCGAGGCCGAGTTCGTGCCGCATCGGCCGGCTCAGCCATGGATCGATCCGCGGCGCCGGCGGCCATACGCCTTCGACCAGTCCGCCGATAATGACGCGGTCGGATTGCGTCAGCCGCGCCTCCAGCGGTCCATAGATTCTCAACTGGGCGTTGGTGGCTTCCGGCCGCCG
>NZ_JBEKCZ010000025.1:0-35982 GCF_050014615.1 Bradyrhizobium sp.
ATTACGGTGATGGGGTGGACGGCGCCCCGACCGGCATCGATGTGCCAAGATGTCGTTGTCACAACCCATCTGAGGGAAGCCGTCCACCCCATCACCGTAATCTGTTGATTCTTGTACAGCGACGGTCGTCACGCCATCGCCGGCACCTCAATCAAGCCCAGATACTGCGCCATCGGATGGAAATCGCTATCGTTGTGGAGCAGCGGCTGGCGGTTCTCGATGCACCAGGTGCCAATCAATAGGTCGATGGTCTTGCGAACCGTCACGCCGCGCCTGCGCAGGGAACGAAAATTGCGGGCCGCCATGACCGCGATGGCGTCGCCGGCCATCGACACGATTTCGAAGCGGCGCAGCAGAGCCTCGACTTCCTGGGCCGCCCGCCCGCCTCCCAGGCCTTGCAGTACCTCGCAAAGCATCAGATCCCCGACGACGATCTCGTGCGTTCCGAGGACGGCGCGCAGGCGCCGGACGTGAGGCACATCGCGGCCATTGAGGAAGTCGATCCACACGCTACTGTCGACGACGATCACGCGATCGCTCGGCCTTTGCGGCTGCGGGCGAGGTTGCCGCGCCAGCGGTATTTGCCGAAGGCCGCACCCGCCTCCCGCTGCTGTTGCAGTCTGATCAGCAAACGAAGCGCCTGTTCTACCGTCTGCTTCTTGGTTGCCTGTCCGGAAGCCTTCTGGGCTTCCGCCATGAGTCCATCGTCGATCTCAATATTGGTGCGCATCGACGTCGCTCCGTTCCCGCGATGTGTATAATGTAGTTATATGCTACACATCAGCTTTCGGCAATGGCCGCGAGCAACGTTCATTTTGCCTCCGCGCGCGCTCTCCGCTAAAAGCACGCTCGATCCGGTCGCCAAACCCGGCAGACCGGTCGGGGAGAAACGTCGTGGCATTGATGCCCGTCACCGAGGCGTTGTCAGCGGTTCTGGCCGGCGCCGAGCCGCTGCCGGAAGAACTGGTCGCGCTCGATGCGGCGCACCACCGGGTGCTGGCGCGCGATGTCGCGGCGTTGCGCACCCAGCCGCCGCAGGCGATGTCGGCGATGGACGGCTATGCGGTGCGCGCGGTCGATGCCGCCCACGTCGCGGCGCGGCTCAAGGTGATCGGCGAGGTCGCGGCCGGCCGGCCGTTCGGGAAGACCGTCGGCGCCGGCGAGGCGGTGCGGATTTTTACCGGCGGCGTCGTTCCCGATGGCGCCGACGCGGTCGTGATCCAGGAAGACACGGTCATCGAGGACGGCGGCATCACCATCACGGAAGCGTCAATCGCTGGACGGCATATCCGCCCCGCCGGCGTCGACTTCCACGCCGGTGATGTGCTGCTGGCCGGCGGTATCAGCCTTACCGACCGCGATCTCTCGCTGGCCGCCGCCATGAACTATCCTCAACTTGCGGTGCGCCGCCGGCCCAAGGTCGCCATTCTCGCCACCGGCGACGAACTGGTGATGCCGGGCTCGATCCCCGGTCCCGGGCAGATCGTCTATTCCAACGGTTACGCGCTGCGGGCGCTGGCCCGTGACGAAGGCGCGGACGTGATCGATCTCGGCATCGCCGCCGATACCGTCGAGGCCACGACGCAGGGCATCCGGCGCGCCCGCGACAGCGGCGCCGATATCCTGGTCACGACAGGCGGCGCGTCGGTCGGCGACCACGATCTGGTCAAGCAGTCGCTGGAGGCCGAAGGCGTCGCGATGGCGTTCTGGCGGATCGCGATGCGGCCGGGCAAACCGATGATGCATGGACGGCTCGGCGCCATGCGGGTGATCGGCCTGCCCGGCAATCCCGTGTCGTCCTATGTCTGCGGCTTCCTGTTTCTCGTGCCGTTGATTCGCCAATTGTCGGGGCGATCCGTCGTCCACCACCTGCGCGAGACCGCGCTGCTCGGGCGCGAGCTTGCCGCCAACGACCAGCGCGAAGACTATCTGAGGGCCCGCCTCGAGGTGCGCGGCGACCGCGCCTTGATCGCCACGCCGGTCGGCCATCAGGACAGTTCGCTGCTCGGGAATCTCGCTGCGGCACGGGCGCTTGTGGTCCGTCCGCCGTTTGCGCCGGCGGCCGCCGCCGGCTCGGCGTGCGACATCCTGCGGCTGCCGGACTGACCCCAGGTTCACTCTGAGACGTTCGTCCCAAAACCTGTTTTGTTGACGGGAAATTAAGTGGTTGCGGAACACATATGGAACATATAGTGTTCGTTCATGATTTGTTTCTGACGTTGATGGCTACAAATTGGGGATCGCTGCCCCCCACAGTCTCAAACCTAGACGTCCTGGAATCGAACGACACCGCAACCTTGGGGACTGGTCGAGATGCTTACGCGCAAACAATATGAACTCCTGCGATTCATCAGCGAGCGCTTGAAGGAATCGGGCGTTCCGCCCTCCTTCGACGAGATGAAGGACGCGCTCGATCTGCGCTCGAAATCCGGTATTCACCGCCTCATCACCGCGCTGGAAGAGCGCGGCTTCATTCGCCGCCTCCCCAACCGCGCCCGCGCCATCGAGGTGATCAAGCTGCCGGAGCTGTCGGGCGGCGGCAACGGCAATGGCAGGCGCGGCTTCACGCCCAGCGTCATCGAAGGCACGCTCGGCAAGGTTCGCAGCGGCGGCAGCATTGGCTCCGAGGACGATGGCAGCCGTCCGGTCGCGGTGCCGGTGATGGGCCGCATCGCCGCCGGCACCCCGATCGAGGCATTGCAGACCCGCAGCCACACCATCAGCGTGCCCCCGGACATGCTCGGCTCCGGCGAGCATTACGCGCTCGAGGTGCGCGGCGATTCCATGGTGGATGCGGGCATCCTCGATGGCGACATGGCCCTGATCCAGCGCAACGAGACCGCCGAGACCGGCGATATCGTGGTGGCGCTGATCGACGAGGAGGAAGCCACCCTGAAGCGCTTCCGCCGCCGCGGCGCCTCGATCGCGCTGGAGCCGGCCAACACGTCCTACGAAGTCCGCATCCTGCCGCCCAACCGGGTCAAGATTCAGGGCAAGCTGATCGGGCTTTATCGGAAGTATTGATTTGATGCGGAGTCATTCCGGGATGGTGCGTTAGCACCAGACCTCAGATGCGCAATTGCGCATCGGGGAATCCTTGGATTCCGGGTTCGATGCTTCGCATCGCCCCGGAATGACGTCGGTTTATGCACAGGGCCCAAGGTTCAAGCCCCAGGTCTACGCTCGAGGCCGCCAAACGCATTTGTGATTTGGCGCGGCGGCCTGGGCCGCACATTTGCCTTCAACGCAGCGAAATCTCCCCCGCTACTGTCCACTCTGATAGAAACCTGCGTCGCTTTCGGTTGCGCATGATGCTTTCAGAATCCCGGCTTTCATTCTTCCGGGTCGCGCGCGACTAGATGCGGGTTGGCTATCTCGAACGAGGAGCAATCCGATGTGTGACTATAGTCTGCACGCTGTGGCGTCGCGCCCCGCGGAGGTTGGGGAGACGTTGATCACCACGACGTTCCCCGGTACCTCGACACGTGGCTTCGCCTCCGAAAGAGAGCCCGAGGTCGCGGTCTGCATGCTGCCCGGGACCGAACTGGCCTTCGCCGAAAACGTCAGGTACGACCGGCGATGGATCTGGACGCGAGAGGTCAATTTCCGCGTCGGAAAATTCGGCGTGACGGACCCGCTTGCTCTGGACCAGCACCATGACGCGATCGAATTTCCGGATGGAAGCCGCGTGCTGGTGACGCTGCTTTGTGGAGGACAGCGCGTCAGCGTATTGCAGTTGCCCGTGGTTCGGGAGCTTAAGGAAAGCGCGCCGTCTTTTACCGGCATCAGCGCGGCGACACCGGTCTCCGCCCGCTAGACGCTGCGCTGGTAACCCGCCGGTTCCGGCCGACGGGGTACCCGCGCGCGCCGTTAATCGGCAACGCCCGCCTCCAACCGCAGACGGAGTTCGTCATGAAACACCTTGTCAGGAATTACGGGGACGACGCCAGAGCCGAAGAACTGAATAATCTGAAGCTGGCGCTGGCGACGTTCGTCCTGCAGCTGGACGTTTTCGAAATGCGGATGCAGGAAGGACTGCCCAAGGGACTGCCCAAAGAACTGCCCAAGCTCAGCAAACCTCGGCAACCCGTGCCGCGGACCGATGGCGGTGGCGGGCGCCGGAAGGACAATTGATTGGTGGTCAATAAAGTCACATGGCAACAAGTGGGACATGTCACCGAGCCCGGACGTTACATGTTCAGATTCGGATGGCTCACGGTTGCGCCGGATGATCTTGCGGTCTGGGAGCAGTTCCCGAATGCGATGTTTGCGCTGGTCAAAAAGGCGGCCGCGACAGATGATGCAGAGGAATTTCATCTCGGCGCATTCGAACTGCCGGAAAAACCCGCATCTAACGAAAAGTGAGGCGGTTGTTGTGATGCCGGTCCGGCGCCGGCTCACTCATCCGCCTGCACATCCGCTTCCGAGGGCGTCGCATCGACGCCTTTGGGGCCTTGTTTGGGACCTTGGGGACGCGGGATCAGCATGGTTTCATCGTCGGTATCACCGGTGGGTGCCGGCGACCATGGCCGGTCGACGCCTCTGGGTTTGATCGCGTCGACGGCAAATCCGTCGCGGGTTCGCCGCAGCGCCATCGCGCCTTGCCGGCGCAGACGTTCGAGGTCGATCACGGCGGCCGGACATGCCGACGGCGCCTGCTTCACCGTCACCACCAGCGCCGCGCGTTCGCAATCGTCGCTGAGCGCGTCGGGCTTCAGCGCCAGCGCGACGAATCTGCCATCGGCCATCGGCGCCACACACCCCGCTTCATCGCAGGAGACGCCGTGCTTGAACGACGCGTCGCCGACCGGCCGCGCATCGGCGTCGGCGGCGAGCCATTCTTTCAAGAGGAACGCGTCCTTGGCCGTCTGCATCAGATGCAGACGCCCGTCCTTGCCCCGGACCCCGATAGTGTGACCGTCGGCGGAGATCAGGATATCCGGCTGAGGTACCGCCAGCGCCCAGACCACGGAAAGCAGCAGCACGCCCGCTCCGCTCCAGCGCAACGGCGTCCGCAATAGACCGAGCAGGACGATGCCGGCGCTGGCCGCGATCAGCGGCCCGGTACCGAATGCGGTGATGCGGCCGATGGCGCCGGGAAGTGCGGCGACCCATTCCGTCACCACGATCATCCAGTCGATGCCGATGCCCATCAACCACCAGAAGAAGCCGTCGAAGCCGAAGGGCATCGCGACCAGGCCGAGCATGCCCGCGGGCATCACCACCGCCGACACCACAGGCATCGCCGCCAGATTGGCGAGCACGCCGTAGGGCGTCACCCGGTGAAAGTGAAAGGCGGCATAGGGCGTGGTCGCCAGCCCCGCGACAAAGGAGGCCAGCGTCAACACCATGATCTCCCGTCCGCCCCACAACGCCACCTTCGCGGTGAGCGAGTTGTCCGGCGAGGCAAACAGGCGGGGCATGCCGATCTGCACCAGCGCCACCAGTCCGAGCGTGGCCGCGAACGACATCTGGAAGCTCGGATGCACGACCGCCTCGGGCGCCAGCGCCAGCACGATCATGGCCGCGACCGCCAGCGTGCGGAAGGTCACGGCGCGGCGGTCGACGATCACCGCGATCAACACCACCGCCGTCATGAAGAACGAGCGCTGGGTCGCGACGTCGCAGCCCGACAGCAACAGATAAAAGGCGGCGGCGGCGAGCGCCGCGGCCGCCGCCCATTTCTTGATCGGATATGAGGCCGTCAGAACCGGGAACAGTGCCAGCAGCGCCCGGATGGTGAAGAACACGACGCCGGCGACCACCGCCATGTGATACCCGGAAATCGAGAGCACATGCCCGAGGCCGGAAATGAACATGGCATCGTTGACCGGCGTCGTGATCGCGTCGCGGCGGCCAGTCAACAGCGCGGTCGCAATCGCGCGCTTGTCGCCGTCCAGCGTCGTTCGTATCCGCGCATCGATCGCATCGCGCAGCCCCTGCATCAAGGCGGCATAACGCAAATACAGCCCGCCGGCGACCGGCGGCTCAATTGTCTTGATGGCGCCGGTGACAAAACCGGAGGCGCCGATGCCCTGGAAAAACATGTCGCGGCCGAAATCGTAGCTGCCCGGCCGCATCGGCGCCAGCGGCGGCTGCAGCCGGGCCTTCAATTCGACGAAGCTGCCGACGGCGGGCGCGGTGCCCTTGCGCACCGACAGCCGGACGCGCTCCAGTTTGATCGGCGAGCGCGGCGCGTCCATTTGTGCCACGCGCAGCACGAACCGGTCGGTGCGCTCGCGCACGTCGCGGGCCTCGACAAAGCCCGACAGCGACACCGAAAACATCGGCCGCGCCAAGACACCATGCGCGATCCGCGCGGTTTTCCAGGTTGCGGTGGCGAAACCGGCGGCGAGCGCGGCGATCATCACCGCGACCGGAAACAGTTTTTGCCGCCGTAGCCAAAACGCCGCCGCGCAAAGTCCGGCCGCGGCGACGATGGCGACCGACAGCACCGGCTCGTGATCGGCAGCGAAATAGCAGGCGATGCCGGTCCCGAAGGCGATCGGCACCCAGGGCAGCAACCGGCCGGCGCCGGCCTCGGCACGCACCCATTCGCGCAGCTTGAGTGTGAAGGCCGACCAGGCGTCGAATCCTGACGGCGCGAGGCCACCTGCCCGCACGGCCTCGCGCGGCGGCCAGGTACCCGCATAACCCCGCGTCCGAGCCCTGCCCGGCTCCGGCATCCGGCCGCCCCCGTACTCACCACAGGCAGCGATGCTACCGTGAAGCGTCAGGCGGAGAAAAGCGGAACGGATGCAGAATGCTTGGAAAAGCCTAGATTCCTGTGCAAGCCGATTCAGATCGCCGCCGATTCTTGCCGCAAACAGCGGCGAACAATCACGCGGAGTTCGAACGACCGCCGCCAACCAGGGACAGCGCAGTGACCGGCCCGGAATTAAAGCAACTTCGCAAGGATCTCGGCGACGCCATCGGCCGAACGCTGTCGGCGGCCGATATGGCGAAGCTTTGCGCGCTGCCGCCAGCCGGCGGTGCCGACACCATACGCCGATGGGAAGTCTCGGGCCCCAGCGGACCGGCGGGCGAACTGCTTCGGATTCTGGCCATGGCCAGCGATCTCTATCCGATCCTGGAAAATTTCAACGTGTTCGACCGGTTCAATATTCCCGAGGCGGAACGGCCAGCGCGCCGGCAGGAGTTCCGGGAAAAGATGCGCGATGAAATTCGCGAGCGCTTGGAATGACCGGGTTCCCGGCGCGAAGCCAGTGCTCGCCGATCCCGGCCAGCGTGCACCGCACCCGGTTATCCACCGCCTTGAGGACTGCGCGCGCAAATTGATAACGCATGAGCCTTGTGCGCCGACATCAGTTGCAGGACACTTCACATGGATGGGCTGAGCGTTGCGGAGCGGGCCATGGGTAAATCGGACGCGGGATACGACTATGATCGCTATCGCCGATTGCTGGCGGAAGCCGACGATGAACCGAAGCGAATGGCGTTCATCGATCTGCTGATCGAAGAGAAAGCCCGAGACAAGCTCGCCGTCCAAGCGATGCGCGCCAGGCTTTCGGGACTCGGACTGAAGACCAGTTCAAGGACCGACGAGTCCGGCCACTAGCGGCGAAGGGGCGCTGCCTTCGCCGCGCCGCCGCTCTCGTCAGCCCAGCTCTCGTCAGCTCTTGCCTACCTCCTTGGCAAACGTATCGCGCAAACCGATGGTCCGGCTGAACACGGGACGGTCGGGCGTCGAATCCCTGTCGCGCACGAAATAACCCTGCCGCTCGAACTGGATCACGTCCGACGAATTGGCTTGCGCCATCGCAGGCTCGATCCGGGCGTCGCCGAGAATTTCCAGCGATTGCGGATTGAGATCGGCGGCGAAATTGGCGGCGTCCGGCGAGGACTTCGCGAACAACGGATTGTAGACGCGAATTTCGGCCGGCACCGAGTGGGCGGCCGACAGCCAGTGCATGGTCGCCTTGACCTTGCGGCCGTCCGGCGCGTTGCCGCCCTTGGTGGCGGGATCGTAGGTGCAGCGCAGCTCGGTGATCTCGCCGGCGGCGTTCTTCACGACCTCGCGGCATTTGATGAAATAAGCATAGCGCAGCCGCACCTCGGTGCCGGGCGAGAGCCGGAAAAACTTCTTCGGCGGATTTTCCATGAAGTCGTCCTGCTCGATATAGAGCTCGCGGCCAAATCCGATCTGGCGCGTGCCGGCGGCCGGATCGTCCGGATGGTTGATGGCCTCGAGTTCCTCGCTCGCCCCTTCGGGGTAATTCTCGATCACCACCTTGAGCGGCCGCAGCACCGCCATGCGGCGCTGTGAGGTCCGGTTGAGGATTTCACGGATGCAGAACTCCAGCATGCCGACATCGACCACGCTGTTGGCCTTGGCGACGCCGATACGCTTGACGAATTCACGGATCGCCGCCGGCGGCACCCCGCGCCGCTTCAGTCCGGCGATCGTGGGCATGCGCGGATCGTCCCAGCCGGCGACATGGCCGCCGCGCACGAGTTCGGTCAGGACCCGCTTCGACAGCAGCGTATAGGTCAGGTTGAGCCGCGCAAATTCGTACTGGTGCGGCTTCGATGGCACCGGCAGCTTGTCGAGCAGCCACTCATAGAGCGGCCGGTGGTCCTCGAATTCCAGCGTGCAGATCGAATGGGTAATGCCCTCGATCGCGTCCGACTGCCCGTGGGCGTAATCATAGCTCGGATAGATCGACCACTTGTCCCCGGTACGGGGATGGGTGGCGTGCAGGATCCGATAAAGCACGGGATCGCGCAGATTGATGTTGCCCGAGGCCATATCGATCTTGGCCCGCAGCACCCGCGCGCCGTTCGGAAACTCGCCGGCTTTCATGCGGCGAAACAGATCGAGGTTTTCCTCCACCGGGCGCTCGCGAAACGGGCTGTTTTGGCCGGGTTCCGTCAGCGTGCCGCGCTTGACCCGGATCTCCTCCTGCGACTGGTCATCGACATAGGCGAGGCCAGCGCCAATGAGGCCCTCGGCCCAGTCATACAGGCGATCGAAATAGTCCGACGCATAGAACAGATCGGTTCCCCAGTCGTAACCGAGCCACTTCACGTCAGCCTGAATTGAATCAATGTATTCCTGTTCCTCCCGGGTCGGATTGGTATCGTCGAACCGCAGATGGCAGCGTCCGGAGAACTCCTGCGCGATGCCGAAATTGAGTGCGATCGACTTGGCATGGCCGATATGCAGATAGCCGTTCGGTTCCGGCGGGAAGCGGGTCACGATCCGGCTCAGTCTTTTGGCGTCGAGATCGGCCTGGACGATGTCGCGAATGAAATCGCGCCCCGCCTCGGCGGCCACCGGTTCACTGGTCATTCTGGTTTCCTGTTCGGGAATCAACGGTCTATCTGCCAAATCCTCACCTCCCAAGGAAGGCTTTAGTTACGCCCGGTTCCTGCTATACACCCGTCGCGCCTTTTGGAAGCAATCCTTGGGGGCGTATCCCGCGCTCCCCGCTTATTGACATAAATGACCGACCCAATCGTCACCCGCTTTGCTCCCTCACCGACCGGCTTTCTCCATATCGGAGGGGCCCGCACGGCGCTGTTCAACTGGCTTTACGCGCGCGGCCGCGGCGGCAAGATGCTGCTGCGCGTCGAGGACACCGATCGGGAGCGGTCGACCGAACCCGCGATCGCGGCCATTCTGGATGGGCTGAAGTGGCTCGAACTCGACTGGGACGGCGAGGTCATCTACCAGTTCAGCCGGGCCGCGCGCCACCGCGAGGTGGCCGAGACATTGCTGGCCAGCGGCAAGGCATATCGCTGCTACGCTACGCCACAGGAACTCACGGCGATGCGGGAAAAGGCGCGCGCGGAGGGCCGTACACGCCTCTATGACGGCCTGTGGCGCGACCGCGACCCCGCGGAAGCCCCCACTGGCATGAAGCCGACGATCCGGCTCAGGGCGCCCCAGACCGGCGAAACCGTGATCGAGGATCAGGTCCAGGGCCGCGTGGTCTGGCAGAACGAAAACCTCGACGACCTCGTGCTGCTCCGGGGCGACGGTAATCCGACCTATATGCTCGCCGTCGTGGTCGACGACCACGACATGGGCGTCACGCACATCATCCGCGGCGACGATCATCTGATCAACGCCGCGCGCCAGAAGCAGATCTACGATGCGCTGGGCTGGGGCATTCCCAGCATGTCCCACATTCCGCTGATCCATGGGCCCGACGGCTCAAAACTCTCCAAGCGCCACGGCGCGCTGGGCGTCGATGCCTACCGCGCCATGGGTTATTTGCCGGCGGCGCTGCGCAATTACCTGGTCAGGCTCGGATGGAGCCACGGCGACCAGGAGATATTCTCGACGCAGGAAATGATCGCCGCCTTCGACCTGCCGGGCGTCGGCCGCTCGGCCGCGCGGTTCGATTTCGCCAAGCTGGAAAGCCTCAACGGTCACTATATCCGTCACTCCGACGATCAATCCCTCGTGACCATGCTGGAGGGCGTGCTGGACTACATCCCCAACGGACCGGACCTCAAGGCCAAGCTCAACGACAGCACGCGCGCGCAGTTATTGCAGGCGATGCCGAGCCTGAAGGAGCGCGCCAAGACGCTGATCGAGCTCGCCGACGGCGCTTACTTCATCTTTGCCGACCGGCCGCTCGAGATCGAGCCCAAGGCGGCGGCATTATTGACGCCGGAAAATCGGGAATTGATCGGCCGGCTTCGCCTCGCGCTTGAGGAGGTCACGGCGTGGACCGCGCAAACCACCGAAGCGGCGATGCGTGCCTTCGCGGACCAGAACGGCCTCAAGCTTGGCGCGGTTGCCCAGCCGCTGCGCGTCGCGCTGACCGGACGTACCACGTCGCCGGGGATATTCGACGTCCTGGCGGTGCTGGGACGGCAGGAGTGCCTGGCCCGGCTCGGCGACCAGGCCCCTTCCTAAGGTGGATGCCGGCCGCAATGCCGACATCTTGCAGCGCACACTGCAATAAGCTACCCATTTAGAAGTACTTCCAGAACACCCGGCTTCCCGCGCCATCCGTACCAGCATGGCGCACGCGGTCGCCGGCTTTCGCAACGATCTCATCGGGGAATTCACGATGGACGCAACATCCAAATCCAAAACCGCAACGCTGACCGTAGGTAACAAGACCTACGATTTCCCGATTTTGAGCGGCACCGTTGGGCCGGATGTCGTCGACATCGGCAAACTCTACGCCCAGTCCGGGATGTTCACCTACGACCCCGGTTTCACCTCCACCGGCAGCTGCCAGTCCAAGATCACCTATATCGACGGCGACGCCGGCATCCTGGAATACCGGGGATACCCGATCGAGCAGCTCGCCCAGCACGGCGACTTCCTCGAAACCTGCTACCTCCTGCTTTACGGCGAACTGCCGACCAAGGCGCAAAAGGTGGATTTCGACCGCCGCGTGATCCTGCACACCATGGTTCACGAGCAAATGGCGCGGTTCTTCCAGGGCTTCCGCCGCGACGCCCATCCGATGGCCGTGATGGTGGCATCGGTCGGCGCCCTGGCGGCGTTTTATCACGACTCCACCGACATCAACGATCCGACCCAGCGCATGATCGCATCGATGCGCATGATCGCGAAGATCCCGACCCTGGCCGCGATGGCCTTCAAATACACCATCGGCCAGCCCTTCATCTATCCAAAGAACTCGCTGAGCTTTGCCGAGAACTTCCTCAACATGTGCTTCGCGGTGCCCTGCGAGGAATACAAGATCAATCCGGTTCTGGCCGACGCGCTCGACAAGATCTTCATTCTGCACGCCGACCATGAGCAGAATGCCTCGACCTCGACGGTAAGGATCGCCGGCTCGTCCGGCGCCAATCCGTTCGCCTGCATCGCTGCCGGCATCGCCTGCCTGTGGGGACCGGCGCATGGCGGCGCCAACGAAGCGGCGTTGGCGATGCTCGCCGACATCGGCACCGTCGACAAGATTCCCGATTTCATCAAAAGGGTGAAAGACAAGAACAGCGACGTTCGCCTGATGGGCTTCGGGCATCGCGTCTACAAGAACTACGATCCCCGCGCCAAGATCATGCAGAAGATGTGTCACGCCGTGCTGGCGGAGACCGGCCACGGCGACGATCCGATGCTGAAGGTCGCGCTGGAACTGGAAAAGATCGCGCTGAGCGATCAATATTTCATCGACCGCAAGCTCTATCCGAATGTCGACTTCTATTCGGGCATTACGCTGAAGGCGATGGGTTTCCCGACCTCGATGTTCACCGTGCTGTTTGCGGTCGCCCGCACCGTCGGCTGGATCAGCCAGTGGAGCGAGATGATCGAAGACCCGCAGCAGAAGATCGGCCGTCCGCGCCAGCTCTATACCGGCGCTACGCATCGCGACTACGTCGACATCGACAAGCGCAAATAATCAAGCTTCGGAAGACGGACGCGGCCAGCTCCGCGTCCGTCTTCCCGGGTTTCCGATCCATTAGAGCCTGATGCATTTGGGTTTGTGCATAGACTGAGTTTTGGAAATAGTTGGCGCATTCATCGAACGTAAATGCTCCGAGGATCTCGCCGAGTGCAGCGCCGATGGTTTCGACGGATCGCGCGGTGGCCTTGCACAACAGATGCCTGAGCTTGGCAAAAGCCGAACGCGACAGGGTTTTGCTTTAGAAACCGGCGCGGTTCGCCGCCGGTTCGCCGCTCGGCTGCAGGGCGTGGGCCATCAACTGGATGGCTTCGTTCAACGCGATCCAACCCTCTTCCGATTTCAGGTCGACGCCGTTGTACCAACGAATCTTGCGGCGGCGCAGGACAAGGTAGGTGACGCCGGCGGCGAGCAAAGCGGTGATCGCGCCGGCCCGATCGACCCCCGCCGCATCGGGGAAAAGCTCGGCGGCGATCCTGAACCCCATCTCCTCCCGAGCAGTTTCCATGATCGCGGTCAGTTCGTTTCGCTCGACCAGTTCCCAGACCATCATTTCGACAACGCTTGGCCGTTGCATCAACACTTTGGCGAAATTGCCGAATACGGCGGCGACGCGCTCGGGGATCGGGGCCAGGCGCAGCCGCGCGGGATCGTTGCCGCAGACGTCTTCGAATGACGGGAAGAAGTCGGGCGCCCGTGCGACCGCCTCGACGAGGCCATTCAGGTCGCCGAAATAGCGATAAATGAGCATTTTATCGACGCCCGCCTCCTTGGCCACGGCGGTCGGGGTCAAGGCGCCGAACCCGCCCTTGGCGAGCAGGCTCTCGATGGCGGCGCGCAATTTCGCTTCGGTCTCCGGGCGATTGCGCCGCACGATCAGACTTGCCTTCGACGCCATTCGGTATCCGCCATTTCCCTGGTTCGAACAGGCCAAGCCTATCTTATCTCTGGACAGAGACAAAACTCCATGCAAGTCTCCAATTAGAGACTTATGGAGAAAGAGACGATGCGAACGCAAGTGGAAAACGCGACTTTCTGGCGCCGATCGCTCTTGGGCGCGCTCACACATCCGGCTGTCCAGGCGGCGATTGTCCTCTGGATCGCGGCTTATTGCGCAATCCTAATGCTGTCGGGCGGTCGCCTGCCGTTCGACAGGCCAGCGCTCGCCGGCGTTCCATTCGCCGTTCAACTCGTTGCCCCCACGGTCGTCATGATCGAGGTTTTACTGCTCATGGGCGTCGTCTATTGGCTGACGCGCAAGCGTGCCGTTCCCGACATCGCCGCGCGCGCCCCCGGTCGAGGCGTCGCAGCGCGCGAGACATTCGGTTTGCTGGCCTATGCGATGGTTGCGCAAGTCGGGGGCTGGATCGTCGGACCTGCGCTCGGCTATCGTCCGTTCAGCTTCCACATCGCCGGGACATTGTTTGGCTGCACCACGCCGCCGTCGGTTGGGGAAATCTGGACCTAGGCGCTCTATAACTTCCTCATTTTCGCGATCCTGCCCTACCTCTGGTTCCGCCGGCGCTACGATCCTATCCAACTCAATCTTCGCTCGACGAACCGGCGCAACGATTTTCTGGTGATCGGCGCGGTTTGCCTCATCGAAAGCCTGTTCGAGCTTGGCTCGTTCGGCGGCGGCCTCCTCCGCCTCCGCCTGCCCCAGATTCTGCTGGGCGCGCCGCTCAGCTTCGTCCTCTTTTTCATCGGCACGGTGTTGCCCACAATGGTGCTGATCTATGCGATCCTGATCCCGCGCTATCTCAAACTGACGGGCTCGGCGACGACGACCGTGCTGCTTGGCGGGCTGACCTACGCGCTCATGCATATCGTCGAAGGCTGGTCGGCGTTTGATTCATCGCGCGACGCGGCTTTGTCGCTGATCTTCGTGGTATTGGGCTATCTCGGTCCCGGCATGATCAAGACCTTCATCACGCTGCGCACCGGAAACGCCTGGGTCCATGCGCTCGGCTATCACGCCGTCGCCCCCCATGTGATCGTCGACACGCCGCTCATCGTGCAGGCCTTTGGCATTCGTTAGAGTTTGCTAGTTTGATCCCCTCGCCTTGCGCAACGTCTCAAGCACGATATCGGCCGCACGCACGCCGGGCGGCTGGTTGCCGGTTGACATGATGTTGTCGATCCCGGCGAAGGCCTCGACCTGACGGCGTCGCGACGGAGAATCCTCGAGCAGGTCGCGCAGCGCGGGGATCAGTTTTTCTGGCGTGCAATCGTCCTGCAGGAATTCCGGAACGACGTTCTCGCCGACCACCAGATTGGCCAGAATGACTGACTTCACGTTGATGGCGCGGATCAGGATCCACGCCTCGATCGCGCCGGTCCGGTACGCCGTCACCATCGGGACCCCGGCGAGCGCGAGTTCCAGCGTCACGGTGCCTGACTTGGCGAAGGCTGCGCGGGCGATCCGGAACGCCGCGCGCTTTTCCTGCTCGCCGATCACGACCCGCGGCGTTACCGTCCAGCTCTTGAGGCCTTCGCTGACCGCTTCCAGCAGATGCGGCATGGTCGGCAGGATCAGCTCAAACGCGACACCCTCGTCGCGCAGCCGGCCCAGCGTCTCACCGAACACCGCCATGTGATGCCTGATCTCGCTGCGGCGACTTCCCGGCAACACCAACAGCACCGGCGGCGCTTCATCGCGGCGTTTCTGCTCGTCGGCGTTGGGCCGCAGCGTCCCGGTCTGCTCGGTCAGGGGATGACCGACATAGCTGCAGGGCGGTCCATGCAGCCTGCGATATTCCTCGGGCTCGAACGGCAATAGCGCAAGGACGTGGTCGACATAGCGACACATCGCCCGCGCCCGGCCGGGCCGCCACGCCCAGACCGAGGGGGACACATAGTCGACAATCGGGATCGAGGGGTCGCGGGCGCGCACGCGTCGCGCCACCCGATGGGTAAAGTCGGGACTGTCGATGATCACGAGGATATCGGGCGAGGCCTGCGTGACCGCACGGCTGGTCTGCCGGATCAGCCGCAGGATCTTCGGCAGCTGCCGGGCAACCGCCGCCAGTCCGATAATCGACAGCTCCTCGATCGGAAACAGCGATACCAGACCTTCACGGGCCATCGACTGGCCGCCGACGCCTTCAAACCGCACCGCGCCGCCGAGACGCTGGCGCAATACTTTCATCAAATTGGCGCCGAGCCGATCGCCCGATTCCTCCGTCGCGATCAGGAATATTTTTCGCGCGACGTTGCTGGTGCTGCGCGCCGGCATCACGCAGGCAAACCGGTCACAAAAAGACCCGCCGCGTCGGCGGCCTCGATCACGCTCTGCGGTTCGACCACAATGGTATTGCCAGCGACGATCGCGATCCCGGCCAGTTTCGCCGCCGCCGCGCCCTCGACGGTTCGCGGCCCTATGGTCGGCAGATCAAAGCGCAGATCCTGTCCGCTTTTGGGAGCCTTCACCAGCACGCCGAGTCCGGTCTTGGCGCGAATGCGGCCTTCCGCGCGCAGGCGCGCAACCCGCGCCAACAGTCCATCGGTGCCTTCGATGTCCTCCACCCCGACCACGTGACCGTCGATCACGATGGCGGCCTGGCCGATGTCGAAGGGACTGAGCGCACGAAGCACGTCGCGTCCCCTGGCGATGTCGGCGGCGGAATTTTCATCGGGCGATGTCCGGGTGAGACAACCCTGCGGCATCAGCAGATCGGGGGCGACATCCTTGATTCCCACCATCCGGAAGCCGTCATGCTCGAGAAGGCTGCCGATCCCGGACAACAGGTGATCGTCCCCGCCCCGGAACGCCGCCCACACCCGGCGCAGGACACGGACCGTCATCCAATCGAGCCTGATCTCGGATAGCGCCGGCCGCACCAGCGTGCCGATGAAAACCAGATCCCGGCAGTTTTCGGCGCGAAACAGCTTCTCAGCCCGGCCGAGCTGACCGACCGATATCCAGTGATGGCGAAAACGTTCCGCGGCCACCGGATCGCAGGCGCCCTTCAGCGCAAAAACAACGGGATCAATGCCGCGGGCGATCAGGGAATCGGCGACCGCGAACGGCATCACGCCGCCTCCCGCGATCAGGCCAACCGGCGATGAAATCTTCAAGGCCTCCGATGTCATGGCTCCGGCGGCCCCGTCATCAATGTCTGTCGCGCGGGTCAGCCGGAAGGCACAAGGCGCGATGCTTGCCGTCGTCGATAAAGCTCAGGATTTGCGCGATCGCGGGATCCGCGCTCGCCATCGGCTGCGCCGCGCTCAGCCGTTCGGCAAAAATGCCGGGTCCATGGAACAGCTTTTGATAGAACGAGCGCACCGTGGCCAGCCGTTCTTTGGTGAATTTGCGGCGCTTCATGCCGATGACGTTGAGACCTTCGAGGCTGGCGTACTGGCCATTGACGAGGCCGAACGGAATCACGTCGCCGCGAACCCCGCAGACTCCGCCGACCATCACCTGCGGTCCGATCCGCGTGAACTGGTGCACCGCGGACAACCCGCCGATGAAAACAAAGTCGCCGATCTCGCAGTGACCGCCAAGCGTCGCCGAGGTCGCGAAGATCACGTCGTTGCCGACCTGGCAATCGTGACCGACATGGCTGCAATTCATGAAATAGCCGCGGTCGCCGACGCGGGTGATGCCGCCACCGGCCACGGTCCCGGCGTTCATGGTCACCGATTCCCGGATCGTGCAGCCCTGGCCGATCTCAAGCCTGGTCAGTTCGCCGCGGTAGCTCAGCGATTGCGGCGGCGTGCCCAGCGAGACGAAAGGATAGATCGTGGTATCGTCGCCGATGCTGGTCTGCGCGGTGATGTGGACATGCGCGATCAGCCTGCAGTTGGCGCCGATAACGACGTGGCGCCCGATGACACAATAGGGACCGATCGAGGTGCCCTCGCCGATCACAGCGCCATCTTCAATCCGCGCGGTGGGATCGATCGTGCTCATCGAAAGTCTCTTGTCGCCTGTCGCTCAGGTGGGCATCTGTTTGATTTTGCAGTGGTTAGCCCGGGCTGCCGAGGCTGTCCAGTGACGTCTGGTTACGTTCCATGTCGTCGTGATTGGTTAACGGCGAACAGGCGATAGGCCCCCATGCCCATTGCTTGGGCCAGTCCGTGCTCAAACTTCGAGACGCATGGGTAGCATTTGAGCGCGAAAAACCGCCGCCGCGTCCCTACAATCGAGCCAGGAGATACAGGGATTAGCGCGATGATGATAGGATTGACCATCCTTGCGGTGCTGACATTCATTGCCATCGGCGAAATTCGCAGGACGCAAGGTCCGCAGCTCAAGGGCGAGGATTGAGAGAGCGTCTTCGGACAAGCTCTTGTCGTGTCCGGTCGCAGCGCCCGTCGACTAATTCATCGTGCGCTGCACGAACGCAGATCCCTGCGTTATCACGCACATGTAGGAATAGGTTTGCGCCTCACCTGCACTGTCGACGTCGACATCGACGATAATCGGCCGCGACTGGCCCTTCCACGAAGCCAAAATCTCGGGTGACACCGGACGCGTCCGTGACTTCTTGACCACGAGCCCGGTAATGCGCGGCAGCGCTTCGGTGGCCTTGGCGATGCAGGTCTGGCCGGCTTCCACGCCGGCGCTCAGACCTACCAGGAGTGCGGCCGAAATGGCGACTGCGATCGCGGTACGCATTGGATGCTTCCCAACTCTGTCGCGGAAATTAAAACACGCTATTTCCGTCCTGTCGATTGGAGCATCGTGACGAAAGCACCAATCGTGCGCATCGGTCTCTCGTCAGTCCGTCAGCATCGCGCCAACGTCGGCTTCGGCCACGGTCACGCCCATCACCTTGGCGTCGCCGTGAAACCACCACATCGCCTTGCGTCTGCCGATGCTGCGCATGTGGTACTCGACGGTATCGCCGGGCATCACCGGCTTGCGGAATTTGCACTTGTCGATGGTCAGAAAATAAACCGCGCGCGGCTTCGCGGTGCCTTCGACCGATTTGATTCCGATGACACCCGCGGTCTGTGCCATGGCCTCGATCATCATCACGCCCGGATAGACCGGCCGGTCGGGAAAATGCCCAAGAAACGCCGGTTCGTTGAAAGTGACATTCTTGATGCCGATGCCGCTGTAATCGCTGCGAATATTGATCACCCGGTCGATCAGCAGCATCGGATACCGGTGCGGGAGCGTCTTGAGGATTTCGTTGATATCCACGAGCGCAAATGTGACCGCTGCCTCCTCCATCAATCCTGCCCCTTGCCCTTCGGATCGGGCGTGCCGTCGCGCGCCAAACGCTCCACCGCGATGATCTCCCGGAACCACTGTTTGGTCGGCTTTGCAAAGAAGCCACCCCAGCGCCCGTTGGCCGGAATGTCATCCTTGACGCCGCTCATCCCCGTCACCTGGGCACCGTCGCCGATGTGGACATGGTTGTTGATGCCCACCTTGGCGCCCAGCGCCACATTGTCGCCAAGCGTCAGGCTGCCCGCCAACCCGATCTGGGCCGCGAGCAGACAATGCCTGCCGACTGTCACATTGTGGCCGATCTGGACCTGATTGTCGATTTTCGTGCCTTCACCGATCACCGTGTCGCGCAGGCTGCCGCGATCGATGGTGGTCCCGGCGCCGATCTCCACGCCGTTCTGGATCAGGACGCGGCCGGTTTGCGGTACTTTCAAATGGCCGTCCGGACCAAACACAAAGCCATACCCGTCCTGTCCGATGCAGCAGCCGGGATGGATCAGGACATTGTTTCCAATCAGCGCGAACTGAATGGAGCACCGCGCGCCGACGTCACAATCCCTTCCGATCCTGACATTGGCCGCGATCATGGCGCCCGCGCCGATAACCGTTCCGGCGCCGATTTCAACGTTCGGGCCGATCACCGCGAGCGGATCGACGATCACACCATCTTCCAGACGCGCGGTCGGGTCGATCACGGCAGAGGCCGCGATGCCGGCATTGCCGAACCAGGATTGGGGACGAAGCACGTCGCTGTAGAGCTGGCGCGCGATTTTCACGAATTCCCGGAATGGATGGTCGGCCCGCAATACCGCAACATGAGCCGGGACGCTGACCTCGAATCGCTCGTTGACCAGGCACGCCCCCGCCTTCGTCGAAGCCAGTTGATCGGCGTATTTGAGGTTATCGAAGAAAGTCAGATGCCTCGGGCCGGCTTCGTCGAGCGACGCCAGCCCGGTGATCTCAAGGCCCCCCTGCGACGCATCGGCCAGACACGCCTTCGTCAACGCGGCGATTTCGGCCAGCGTCGACGAAGGTGGTTGCTCAAAGAATACAGGTTGCGCCATTCCACCCGTCGCGGTCTGGCCGGCGATTAAACTCAGAACGAGGTACCGCCGCCGAACCTGAATTGCTGCAGCCGGTCATACGGGCTCTTGGTGAGCGGAACCGCATAATCGAAGCGCAGCGGACCGAACGGCGACGCCCAGATCAAACCGACACCCACCGAACTGCGGATAACGTTGGAGTCGTTATACTGCAGTCCCAAGCAAGTTCCAGGATTGGGAGCGACGTTCGGACTGTTCGTGGGCGGTATACAACCCGGCACGTTGACTTCGCCGGTCTGAGCCCAGGACGTCGGCCCGGTATAGTCATATAGCCCGCCGGCGTCGGCATAGACCGCGCCCTTCAAGCCGATTTCCTTCGGCAGGAACCAGAACGGCATCTGAAACTCCAGCGAAGCACCCCAATATTTGGTGCCGCCGAGCGCGTCCTGGGTGCCGTAGGGATTGATGTCGCGCGGGCCAATGCCGTTCGGGGCAAAGCCGCGGACCAGATTCGGGCCCATCTGGAACTGATCGAGCATGCGAACGCTGTTGCTGCCGACCTGGGTCAGAAGGCCGGTCTGGCCATGGACCAACGCGACGATATCGGCCACCAGCGGGGTATAGTATTTTGCGTCGATCGCGGATTTCAGATAGGTGACGTCGCCGCCGACGCCGGCGAAATCCTGCTTGAAATCGACCAGCAGGCCGTCGGTCGGGTTCTTGTTGTTATCCAGCGTGTTGTAATCCAGCGAATAACCGACGGCCGAGGTAATGGTAGCGCCGTTCGCCAGTTCCTTGCGGACCGGCAACGAGGCTTGACCGTCGCTGTAGCACCACAGACCAATCGCCGAAGCATCCGGCGTCGCGCCTTGCGCCAGGGCGACCGCGGGGCCACCGACGCCATTCACATAGGCCGGGGACGGGTTGAACGCGAGCAGGCCGTTCGCTGGATTGTTGTTACAGCTATCCAGATAATACGGCAGCGAGATATTCTGCTGATAGATCGAATAACGCAGCTGCAAGGTGAGATCTTCACGCAAGGCCAGACCGATCCGCGGACTGAAGCCGATGGTCGTGGTGCCGTACGAAATATAGCTGTTGGCAAGCTGCTCGCGATAATAGGTGTCGAGGCCAAGGGCGACACGGTAATCCAGCAAATAAGGCTCGACAAACGAAAGCGATATGCCGCGCGCGTACTCGCCATACGTCACTGACGCTTTCGCAAACAGACCACGTCCGAGGAAGTTACGTTCGGAAATGCTGACCTCGGCGAGCGGACCATCGGTGGTCGAATAACCGCCCGATACCGAGAAGTCGCCGGTGGATTTCTCTTCGAGTTCGACAATGAGAATCACGCGATCACTCGATGAGCCGGGTTCGGTCGTGATTTTCACGGTCTTGAAGAAATCGAGGTTTTTCAGGCGGCGCTCGGCGCGATCGACCAGCGCGCGATTATACGCGTCGCCCTCGGAAATATCGAATTCGCGGCGGATCACGTAGTCCCGGGTGCGGGTGTTGTTGCGGATGTTGATTCGCTCGATATAGGTCCGCGGGCCTTCGTCGATGGTGAAGACGATGGAAACGGTATGCGCCTCGAAGTTGCGGTCACCGCGCGGGCGCACGATCGCAAAGGCGAACCCGCGCCGCGACGCCTCGATCTGCATTTCCTCGACGGATTTCTCCAGCGCTTCGGCGTTGTAGAGCGACCCGACGAAGACGCGCGAGAAACGGCTGAGTGAATTTCCGTCAAGCGCGCCGATGCTGGACTGGTAGTTGACCGAGGCAACCCGGTACTGCTGGCCCTCCTCGATCTTGAAGGTCACCAGGAAGCCCTTGCGCTGCGGATCGTATTCCGTCAGCGCGGCCACCACCTGCACATCGGCGAAACCATGTTTCAGATAATAGCGGCGAATCAGATCGCGATCGGCCTCGATCCGGTCCGGATCATAGGTGTCATTGCCGCCGAGGAAGCTCAGCAGATTCGATTCGCGAGTCTTGATGACATCCCTGAGGCGATATGACGAATAGGCGACGTTGCCGGTGAACTCGACCGATTGGATGCCGGTTTTCTGGCCCTCGGTGATGGTGAAAATCAGATCGACGCGGTTGTTCGGCTGTTCGATGATTTCGGGAACGACGGTAATGTCATAACGGCCGGAATGACGGTAGATTTCGGCGATCCGCTGCGCGTCCGACTGGACCATCGGGCGTGACAGCGTACCGCGCGGCTTGGACTGAATTTCGGACGTAAGCTGTTCGTCCTTCACCTTCTTGTTGCCCTCGAAGACGACGCGGCCGATGACCGGGTTTTCGACCACCGTCACCACCACACGGCCACCCGCCTGATTGATTCTGACGTCCTGGAACAGTCCGGTCTCGATCAGGGCCTTCAGGCCGTCATCGATATGCCCCTGGTCGAGGCGCCCGCCAGGGCCCGCCTTGAAGTAGGAACGGATGGTCGCGACCTCAACGCGCCGGTTGCCCTCGACCTGGATCGAATCCACGGTCTGGGCGACGGCCGGCGACGAAACAGCTAAAACTGCCAGAGAGGCAGCAACCGGTATCGCGACCATGATCAGGGCGGCCAACAAGCCTCCCCGCACTCGCATTCCAACATTCATGCGCAACGCGCCCTTGTCATTCCAGTGCCGGGTCGCACCCCACGAACCGGCAGATTCCCATGTGTCGATCCGCTTGTAGCTAATTTTAACAAGCCGGCAAACGCTCTATCGCAGTGCAATTTCATTTTCATTCCAAGACGTTGCCCATCGGCCACGTCATAAAAAAGCCGTTTGTTCGATCAGCCGAATAGGCTCTTCAGCCAAGGCACCTGATGGAAGTCGTTGTAGAAGGCAAACACCATCAACATCAGCACCAATACGAGCCCGACTCGGAACCCGTATTCCTGCGACCGATCCGACAACGGACGCCCGCGCAGCACTTCTGCGGCGTAGAACAAAAGGTGACCGCCATCGAGCAGCGGCACCGGAAACAGATTCAGCAACCCGATCGAAATCGACAACACGGCCGCAAGGTGAAGCAGCGGGGTTAGCCCCAGCGTCGCGACCTGACCGGAAATCTGGGCGATCCGGATCGGCCCTCCGATCTGGTCAGCGCTCGCCCGACCTGTGAAAACATTCCCGATATAGGACAGCGTCTGATCGATCACGAACCAGGTTTCTTTGACGCCGAGCCAAAGCGCCGTCGCAGGATCGACCTTCTCGGTCGTAACCTCGCCAGCCGAAGTGGAACGGGTGATTCCCATCACGCCTTGCCGATGCGTGTTCCCGAACGGATCTTTGACTTCCCGCAGTTCCGGAGTCCCCTGCAACTGCTGGGTAGAATCGCCGCGTTTGACGGTGAACACCAGTTGATCGCCGGCGTGCGTGACAACGATCCGCTGCATGTCGGAAAAGCTTCCGATGGTCGTGCCGTCGATCGCCGTGACCACGTCACCAACCTGGAAACCGGCTTTCTCCGCGGCACTGCCCGCCTCGACCTGATCGACGCGCGCAGTGGTGCTGGGCTTGCCGAAAAACGTGAACAGGAGGGTGAAGATCACGATCGCCAGAACGAAATTGGCAATCGGACCGGCGGCCACAATCGCCGCGCG
Source organism: Bradyrhizobium sp. (assembly GCF_050014615.1). Classification (GTDB taxonomy): domain Bacteria; phylum Pseudomonadota; class Alphaproteobacteria; order Rhizobiales; family Xanthobacteraceae; genus Bradyrhizobium. The sequence continues at coordinate 23,197 of NZ_JBEKCZ010000025.1, forward strand.
CGGCCCGACTTTCTTGTGGTGGAAACTTCCCGCACGCTCCTCTTCGGTCATGGTGCTGAGGGTTTCGGAGGACGGCGTGGAGGCCTCGCTCTCGTCGCCGAAGAACTTGACGTAGCCGCCGAGCGGGACCGCCGAAATCTTCCATCGGGTGCCATATCGGTCGTTGAAACCGACCAGTTCCGGTCCAAAGCCGAGCGAGAAAGTTAACACCTTCACGCCCGCCCAGCGGGCGACCAGGAAATGACCGAGCTCGTGGAAGAAAACGACGATGGTAAGAACGAATAGGAAGGGGATGATGTAGCCAACGAAACCATGGCTCAACGTATTGAAACTATGCAGAAAAAACTCAGACATCCGTTTCCCCTCAACCAGAGCCTAAAGGCCCTGCCCCCAACGCTCTAGGATGCCTTTAAGGCAATTTGAGGCAAGAGGGTGACCGCTTTATTTCGCGCATTATGGTCAACGGCGATGGCATCGTCGGCGGAGGTCAGGGGCGCCAGGTTGCCGGAGCGTATCCAGGCGTCCAGGGTTGCCTCGACCAGCCGGGCAATGGCGCCAAATCTGATCTTGCCGGCGATGAACGCCGCCACGGCCACCTCATTGGCCGCGTTATAGACCGTGGTCGCACCGCGGCCGGTCCGCAATGCGTCGTAAGCGAGCCGCAGCCCCGGAAAGCGGTCGAAATCGGGAGCTTCGAAGGTCAGTTGCCCGATCTTGGCAAGATCAAGCTTTGCCGCCGGGCCAACGATACGGTCGGGCCAGCCGAGGCAATGCGCGATCGGCGTGCGCATATCGGGCGTGCCCAATTGCGCCACCACCGAGCGATCGGAAAACTCGACCATGCCGTGGATGATCGACTGCGGGTGCACCAGAACGTCGATCTCATCCGGCGCCAGCGCAAACAGATAGGAGGCCTCGATGACCTCGAGCCCCTTGTTCATCATCGATGCGGAATCGATGGTGATCTTCTGCCCCATGCTCCAGTTCGGGTGTTTCAAGGCCTGTGCGAGCGTTGCCTGCTCGATATCGGCGCTGGCCCAGGTCCGGAACGGTCCGCCCGATGCGGTGATGATCACGCGGACCAGTTCTTCCCGGTTGCCGGATCCCAGCGCCTGGAACAGCGCGTTATGTTCGGAATCCGCCGGCAGAATACAGGCTCCGGCCTTTGCCGCGCGCTGCATGAAGAAATCACCGGCGCAGACAAGGCATTCCTTGTTGGCCAATGCCACGCTGGCACCGCGATCGACGGCCGCGAGTGCGGGCTTCAACCCGGCTGCCCCGCTCACGGCGGCCATCACCCAATCCGCCGGACGGGCCGCGGCTTCGATAATAGCGCTTTCGCCGGCGCCGCATTCGGTGCGTGTCCCGGCCAGCGCATCTTTCAGCTCGGCGAGGCGCGCGGGATCGGCGATGGCCGCAAAGCGCGCGCCGAATTCCTTCGCCAGCTTTGCCAGCGCCTGCACGTTGGTATTTGCGGTCAACGCTTCGACCCGGTAGCGGTCGCGCGCAGCCCTCAGCAAATCCATTGTGCTGTCGCCGATCGAGCCGGTGGCCCCCAGCACGGTTACCGAACGCACGGCAGGTGCCACGGCCTTATTGTTACGCAACGGAACTGCGCTCATGTTGTTCACCAAACCATAAGACCGCGGCCGACGCCATCCACGCCGTCCCGCAAAAATCCGAAAATTGCCGCCACAACGATCGCCGCGACGAAGCCATCCAGTCGATCCAGCAGGCCGCCGTGCCCGGGAATGATGTGGCTGGAGTCCTTGACGCCGAACCGGCGTTTCACGGCGGACTCGAACAGATCGCCCAGCTGGGACGCGACCGAGAGCGCCGCGCCCAGCAGCAGAATCGGTCCGGTTTTGCCAAGACCCAGCGCCGCAAATCCGGCGGCAACGACCAGGCTCGCCGCAAAGCCGCCGACGGCACCTGCCCAGGTTTTCTTGGGACTGACCCGTGGCCAGAGCTTTGGCCCGCCAATGCCGCGGCCGGCAAAATAGCCGCCGATATCGGTCACCCATACCACCAGGAGGATCAGGATCAGCGCCGCAAATCCCTTGGTTTGATCCAGCCGCACCAGCACCGAAGCGATCTCGGCGGCGGCGGCGTAGAGAAATCCCGCCGCCGTCCAGCCGCGGCGCTCCGACGAGAGCAATGCTACGCCGGCCAAGCCGACAACGAGTGCAAGCAAGGCGGCATCGATCCGCCCCATTGCCAGACAAAGTCCGGATATCGCGAGCGCGACAATGCCGGCCGCCACCACGCGCGTTTCGTGCGATGCCCGAACGATGGTCAGCCATTCGACGTAAAGACCGATCGACGCCAGCGTCGCCAGAACGGTCCACAGCCACCCGCCGGCATAGGCGATCGCAAGGGCGAGAGGTGCCAGCACCAGCGCGGCGATCACGCGCATCAGAAGATTGTGCGCCCCCTGCTCGACGGCAGCCGCCGGTGCGGCGTCGCCCTCGGTCACGATCCGGTTTTCGCGGCCAGACCGCCGAAACGGCGCTCCCGTCTGGCATATTCGGCAATCGCCCCCTCAAGCGCGGCCTTGTCGAAATCCGGCCAGTGAATCGGCACAAACACGAGTTCGCTGTAGGCCGCCTGCCACATCAGGAAGTTTGATAGCCGCTGCTCTCCGCTGGTGCGGATGATCAGGTCGGGATCGGGAATATCGGGCGCGTCGAGGTATCGGCCAAGCGCATCGGCATCGATCGACGCCGGATCACGTTTTCCCTCCGCGACCTCCTGCGCCAGCCGCCGCGCCGCATGCGCGATTTCCTGCCGCGATCCGTAATTGAACGCGACCACGAGATTGAGCCGGACATTGTCGCGCGTCAGGTCTTCGGCTTCTTTCAGCAGCACGCAGATATCCGGTTCCAATCCCTCGCGTTCGCCGATCACCCGGACCCGGACGCCGTCGCGATGCAGCGTCGCCAGATCGTTGCGGATGAAACGCCGCAGCAGGCCAAACAGATCGCCGATTTCGGTCGCGGGACGCGACCAGTTTTCCGAGCTGAAGGAAAAAATCGTCAGGTACAAAATGCCGAGTTCACTTGCGGCGCGAACGACGCGGCGCAACGCCTCGACGCCCCGGCGATGGCCTTCCGCGCGCGGCAGACCGCGGGCCGCCGCCCAGCGCCCGTTGCCGTCCATGATGATCGCCACATGCAACGGACCGTCGGTTCGATCCGGTCCTTCGGTTGCAGGGGCAGCGGCGTTCGACATCGATCAATCCTTCAGCGCATGATCCGCAACAGCAGAAACCGGTTTCAGCGAACAAACGCCTTCGTTCTTTCTCGGACCACGCTCAAACAAAAAGATAGCCTAGACGGTGAGGATTTCCTTTTCCTTGACCGCAAGCAACTGATCGATCTCCGAGATCGTCCCGTCAGTCGCCTTCTGCACATCATTGGCCAGACGTTCCTGATCGTCCTCGGAAATCTCGTGATTCTTCTCAAGCTTCTTGATCGTATCGAGGCCGTCGCGGCGGACATGCCGAACCGCGACCTTCGCCGCCTCGGCATATTTATGCGCGACTTTCACCAGTTCCTTGCGCCGATCCTCGTTGAGTTCGGGAATTCGCAGCCGAAGCACCTGGCCTTCGGTGGCGGGGCTTAAGCCCAGATTGGAATCGACGATCGCCTTCTCCACGGCCTTGACCATCGACTTGTCCCATACCTGCACCGAAAGCAGGCGCGGCTCGGGCACGCTGATGGTCGCAAGCTGGTTGAGCGGCATATGCGTACCATAGGCATCGACCTGCACCGGTTCCAGCATCGAGGCCGCGGCGCGGCCGGTTCGTAAACCGCCCAGTTCGTGCTTGAGAGATTGCGTGGCACCCTGCATGCGGCGCTTCAATTCGTTGATGTCGAAACTATCCGTGGGCATACGCTCTTCCTCCTGAAAACTTGTCGACGAGGCCGCCAGCCTTTCGCGCGCTCGGCGCCTTGAAGGCCGCTCAGCCCTCGACGATGGTGCCTTGGCCGGTGCCGCGCAAGATCGCACCGATCGAACCCGGCTCGGCGATCGAAAACACGATGATAGGCAGCGACGTCTCGCGGGCAAGCGCGAAAGCGGTCGCGTCCATCACCTTGTAGTTGCCTTCGATCGCCTGGGAATGAGTCAAACGGTCGAATCGCTTGGCGGAGGCATCCTTTTTGGGATCGGCGCTGTAAATGCCGTCGACGTTGGTGGCCTTCAGCACCGCCTGGGCGCCGATTTCGGCGGCGCGCAATACCGCCGTGGTATCGGTCGTGAAGAAGGGATTGCCGGTTCCGCCGCCGAGCAACACGATGCGGCCCTCGGCGAGATATCTGTGCGTGGCGCTTCGGGTGAATAGCTCCGAAATCTGCGGCATGACAAACGCCGACAGCGTGCGCGCGGGCGCTCCGCGGCGTTCGATCGCGGCCTCGAGCGCGAGGCAGTTCATCACGGTGGCGAGCATGCCCATGGTATCGCCGGTCGGCCGGGAGACGCCGCGCGCGGATACTTCCACGCCGCGGACCAGATTGCCGCCGCCGACCACAACCGCGATTTCGATGCCCAATTGCTGAGCCTCAATCAGGTCGCCGGCGACCCGGTCAATGGTGGGCTGGTCCATGCCGGACGCGTGCGGACCGGCAAAATATTCGCCCGAGAGCTTGATCACCACGCGACGATAGATCGGCTCAGCCATTGCGAATCGCTTTCCCTAACCCACCCGGAGGCTCCCGGAACAAACCGGCCGAAAGCACTGTTCGGACGGCTATTTCTGGCCGCTTACCGCCGCGACTTCGGCTGCGAAATCGGTTTCCTGCTTCTCGATTCCCTCGCCCAGAGCATAGCGCACAAATCCGGTAATCTTCACAGGGCCGCCGACTTTGCCCTCAGCTTCCTTGAGCACCTGCGCGATCGACTTGCCGTTGTGCTCGCCATGGACCGAGGCCTGCTCCAGCAGGCAGACTTCCTTGTAATAGGTCTTCAAACCGGACTCGACGATCTTTTCGATCACGTTCTCGGCCTTGCCCTGCTGACGGTATTTGTCTGACAGAACGTCCTTTTCGCGCTTGATGGCGGCGGGATCGAGCCCCGCCGGATCCAGCGCCTGCGGATTGGCGGCGGCGACATGCATGGCGAGTTGTTTGCCGAGCGCGGCCAGCTCGTCGGTCTTCCCAGATGATTCGAGCGCCACGATCACGCCCATCTTGCCGGCGCCCTCGATGACCGCGTTATGCACGTAGCTCGACACCACGCCCTTGCTGACTTCGAGTGAAGCCGCGCGGCGCAACGTCATGTTTTCGCCGATGGTCGCGATCGCATCCGCAATGGCGGTCTGAACCGTCACACTGCCGACCTTCGCGGCCTTGATCTTTTCGACGTCGGCGCCAACTTCGAGCGCGACCTGCGCGATCATCTTGACCAGTCCCTGGAACTGGCCGTTGCGCGCCACGAAGTCGGTTTCGGAATTAACCTCGACCACCACGCCCTTGTTGCCCGACGTCACCGCGCCGATCAGGCCTTCCGCAGCGACGCGGCCGGCCTTTTTGGCGGCCTTCGACAAGCCCTTCTTGCGCAGCCAGTCGATCGCCGCCTGCATGTCGCCGTCGTTCTCGGCCAGCGCCTGCTTGCAGTCCATCATGCCGACGCCAGTGGTCTCGCGCAGGTCCTTGACCATCGCCGCTGTGATTGTTGCCATTGATGTACGTCCTCTGCCTGTCAGGGCGGACACGGCGCAGCCCTGTCGCCTCGCCGCCGTCCACCACCAGGAATGCCGTCAATTGGAAATTGCTGGCCGGGATGTTCCGGCCAGCGCGTCGCTATTCGGCTTCCGCCGTCATCGCCTTGGCCTGGGCTACCCAGCCATCGGCCCGGCTCGGCAATCCGACCTCTTCGCCGATCTTGTGCGCGGTGTCGTGATCGAGTTCGGCCAGCTGCCAATAGTGGAAGATGCCGAGATCGTTGAACTTCTTTTCGATCGCGCCGGACACGCCGATGAGCTTCTTGAGATCGTCGGCGGCACCTCGCGGCCCGGCCAGGCCCTGGAAGCCCGTGGGCTGCGGCGCAGCCGCCGGAATGGCCTCGCGGACGGGATGTGCTGACGCGCCGACATCCATCCCTGAATCGCCCTGCGCGCGCGAAATGCCGTCGATGACGGCGCGCGCGATCAGATCGCAATACAGCGTGATGGCACGGCCGGCGTCGTCATTGCCGGGCACGACATAGGTGATGCCCTTGGGGTCGGAATTGGTATCGACGATCGCGGCGACCGGAATATTGAGCCGCTGGGCTTCCTGGATCGCGATGTCTTCCTTGTTGGTGTCGATCACGAAGATCATGTCGGGCAGGCCGCCCATGTCCTTGATGCCACCCAGCGAACGGTCGAGCTTGTCGCGCTCGCGCTGCAGCGTCAGCCGCTCCTTCTTGGTGTAGGCATTGGCATCGCCGGAATTGAGCACTTCATCGAGATGCCGCAGCCGCTTGATCGAACCGGAAATCGTCTTCCAGTTGGTCAGCGTGCCACCGAGCCAGCGCGAATTGACGAAATACTGCGCCGAACGCTTGGCGGCTTCGGCGACGCCGTCCTGCGCCTGCCGCTTGGTGCCGACGAACAGGATACGGCCGCCCTTGGCGACGGTATCGCTGACGGCCTGCAGCGCGCGATGCAACAGCGGCACGGTCTGGGCCAGATCGATGATGTGGATGTTGTTGCGCGCACCGAAAATGAAATCCGCCATTTTCGGATTCCAGCGGTGCGATTGGTGACCAAAGTGAACGCCAGCTTCAAGCAGCTGACGCATAGAAAAATCGGGAAGCGCCATAGTCTAATTCTCCGGTTGGTTCCTCCGGAAACGTGTGAGCAAACGAGCCTTATGGCCCGGTTGCCACCGGACGGCCTTGTGAGCCATGTTTCCGTGTGAGATGGCGCGGTATATAGCGGGATTTCCGGCAGAAGCAAGGAAATCCGGGGCTTATTGGCCGCCCTTGGCCGGGTAAACCGGACCCCACAACGGCAAATCCGGGGCGCGGCGGCTCAAATCCCGCCGAGAGCGCCGTTTTGCGCCTCGATTGAGGGTTTGGCCGCCAGATCGGCCAAGCCTCAGGTCACCATATCGACTCGGCCATCCCCGAGCCGATAGATGCCGCCGGCGACCTTGAGTTTGCCCTGCTCGACCGCGGCGCTGAGGATCGGCGTGGCGGCGCTCAATTTGGCGACATTGTCGACCACGTTCTGCCGGATCGCCTTCGAAAGCGTATCGCCGCCTTGCTGCGATACCGCCTTCACCGCCGGTGCAATACCGGTGACCAGCGACGGCATGTGTCCCGGCAGCGTCGTGTCGTCCTTGAGGGATTTGATGGCGGCATCGACCGCGCCGCAGCTGTCGTGCCCCAGCACCAGAATCAGCGGCGCATTCAATACGGCGACGGCATATTCCAGGCTGGCGATGCTTTCGGTGTTGGCGAAGTTGCCGGCCACGCGGCAAACAAACAGATCGCCCCGGCCGCTATCGAAGGCATATTCGGGCGCGATGCGCGAGTCGGCACAGCTCAAGATGGCGGCGTAGGGATTTTGACCTGACGCCAGCGCCTCCCGTTCATGTTTGAAATCGTGACGCAGCGACACGCCCTCGACGTAGCGCGCATTGCCTTTCAACAGACGTTCGAGCGAAGCAGCCGGCGATAATACATTCTGCGGCTTCGGCGGCGCTTTCTTTTCCTTGGCGCCGGCCGCGTTTGCGAACAACAGCCCTACGGTCGACGCAGCCCCAAAAAGCAGGTTGCGTCGCGAGGGTCCGAACCGATGGAATTTGTTTTGGCGGCACAGCTCGCACATGGGAACCTCCAGCCGGTGGTACAGATTGTTCTTACCACAAGTCTCGCCCAGAGCCCTACAGCGTCTGCACGTCCACCACGCCCGAGACCGCCTTGATCGCGCCGGCGATTTGCGGCGAGACCTTGAAGCGGCCCGGCAGCTTCATTTCGACTTCGGTTTCGAGGTCCAGCATCATCACCAGCGACACGTCGCCGTCGGCGCCGCCTGAAGGCGCGGCAGCCGGTTTGGTCGGCTGCGGGCCACGGGCCGCACTACCCTGCCCTGCCTCGGGCATCTGCAGCCGCTTGGCGATGGATTCGAGCGGCTTGGTGTCGCGCACGAAGATGCGCAGCCCCTTCTGGGTCTTGGCCGCGGCGTCATCCAGCGGCTCGGCGTGCAGCACCCGGGCGCGGACATCCTCGCCCTGCAGTTCGGCGCCGAGTTGCAGCAGCACCGCCGCACCGGGTTCCAGCACCTCGCGATACTGGGCCAGCCCTTCGGAAAACAGCACGGCTTCGAAATGGCCGGTCGGGTCGGACAGCCCGATGATGCCCATCTTGTTGCCGGTCTTGGTGCGCCGCTCCATCCGCGACACCACGGTCGCGGCGACCTTGCCCGCGGTCGCGCCGGTTTTGACCGCGCGCGAAAATTCCGCCCAGGACTGCACCCGCAGCCGTTTCAGCACGGTGGCATAATCATCGAGCGGATGGCCGGACAGGAAAAAGCCGATCGCATCATATTCGCGCCGCAGCCGGTCGGCCGGCAGCCATGGCTCGACCTGCGGCAGCATGATGGTCGGCGCGTCGGCGGCGCCGCCGAACATGTCGTTCTGCCCCACGGTGGCGGCCTCATGGCTGCGCTGGCATGCCGCCAGGATCGCCTCCGAGCCCGCGAACACCCGGGCGCGATTGGAGTCCAGCGTGTCGAACGCGCCGGCCGCCGCGAGACTCTCGATGACGCGCTTGTTGATCGCGCGCGGATTAACCCGGGCCGCGAAATCGGCCAGTGAGGTGAACAGCCCTTCGCGGCGCGCCTCCACGATCAGCTCGACCGCTTGCGGGCCGACGCCTTTCAAGGCCGCCAGCGCGTAATAGATGGTGCCTTCGCTGACCTCGAAGGTGGCGCCGGAGCGGTTGACCGAGGGCGCCTCGACCTTGATCCCGAGCCGCTGCGCCTCGGCGCGAAACTCCGACAACTTGTCGGTGTTGTTGAGGTCAAGCGTCATCGACGCCGCCAGGAATTCGACGGGATAGTGCGCCTTCATATAGGCGGTGTGGTACGACACCAGCGCGTAAGCCGCCGCGTGGCTCTTGTTGAAGCCGTAATCGGCGAATTTTGCCAACAGCTCAAAGATTGTGTCGGCCTGCCCTTTCGGCACGCCATTCTTGACCGCGCCGGCGATGAAGCCGGCACGCTGCTTCTCCATCTCCGAGCGGATCTTCTTGCCCATAGCGCGCCGCAACAGGTCGGCTTCGCCGAGCGAATAGCCGGCCATGACCTGTGCGATCTGCATCACCTGTTCCTGGTAGATGATGACGCCGAAGGTCTCCTTCAGGATCGGCTCGAGCATGGGGTGCAGATATTCCGGCTCTTCGTCGCCATGCTTGCGGGCGCAATAGGTCGGAATGTTCGCCATCGGGCCCGGGCGATACAGCGCCACCAGCGCGATGATGTCCTCGAAGCGGTCGGGCCGCATGTCGACCAGCGCGCGGCGCATGCCCTGGCTTTCAACCTGGAACACGCCGACCACATCGCCGCGCGCCAGCATCTGGTAGCTGGCGGCATCGTCGAGCGGCAGCGTCGTGAGATCGACCTCGACCCCACGCTGCCGCAGCAGTTTCACGGCGGCATCGAGCACCGTCAGCGTCTTGAGGCCGAGGAAGTCGAATTTGACGAGGCCCGCGGGCTCGACCCATTTCATGTTGAACTGGGTCACCGGCATGTCGGATTTCGGGTCGCGGTAGAGCGGCACCAGCTCGCTCAACGGCCGGTCGGCGATCACGATACCCGCGGCATGGGTCGAGGCGTGGCGGGTCAGGCCCTCCAGCCGCTGCGCGATGTCGAAGGCGCGCGCCACCACCGCATCCTCGTCGCGAAACGCCTGCAGCTTCGGCTCGCTCGCGATCGCCGCCGCCAGCGTCACCGGGGCTGCGGGATTCTGCGGCACCAGTTTGGTCAGCCGGTCGACCTGCCCATAGGGCATCTGCAATACGCGTCCGACGTCGCGCAGCACCCCACGTGCCTGCAAAGTGCCGAAGGTGATGATCTGCGCCACCTGATCGCGGCCGTAGCGCTGCTGCACGTAATCGATCACCTCGCCGCGCCGGTCCTGGCAGAAGTCGATGTCGAAGTCGGGCATCGACACGCGTTCGGGATTGAGAAAGCGCTCGAACAGCAGGCCGAACCGGATCGGATCGAGATCGGTGATGGTCAGGGCATAGGCGACCAGCGATCCCGCGCCGGAGCCGCGGCCCGGCCCGACCGGAATGCCTTCGGCCTTCGCCCATTTGATGAAGTCCGCGACAATCAGGAAGTAGCCCGCGTAATTCATGCGGGTGATGACGTCGATCTCGAAGGCCAGCCGCGCCCGGTAGTCTTCCTCGGAGGTGCCCTGCGCGAGGCCGTGAACCCGGAGCCGGTAGCTCAGGCCTTCCTCGGCCTGACGGTGCAACTCCGCGGCCTCGTCGCTTTCGGCGGCGGCGGCTTTCGAGCCCGCGCCGACCGTGAAGCGCGGCAGGATCGGCTTGCGCGTGACCGGGCGGAACGCGCAGCGCTCCGCGATCTCGACCGTGGAGGCCAGCGCCTCCGGAATATCGGCAAACAGCACCGCCATTTCGGCGCGGGTCTTGAACCGGTGATCGGGGGTCAGCTGCTCGCGGTCGGTCTCGGCGATGAGCCGCCCGCCGGCGATGCAGAGCAGCGCGTCGTGGGCCTCGTAATCATCCGCGGTCGCGAAATAAGGCTCATTGGCCGCGACCAGCGGCAGTCCCTTGGCATAGGCCAGATCGACCAGCGCGGCCTCGACGCGGCGTTCCTTGTCCAGCCCGTGGCGTTGCAGCTCGATGTAGAGCCGGTCACCGAACAGGCTCGCCAGCCGGTCGCAGCGAACAGCCGCCAGCGCCGCCTGATCGGCATGGATCGCCAGCGAGATCGGCCCCTCCGGGCCGCCGGTCAGTACAATCAGGTCCTCTGCGTCCCCTTCCAGCCATTCGAACTTGATGTGCGGGGATTGATGGGTCGGGGTTTCGAGGAACGCCCGCGAATTCAGCCGCATCAGGCTGCGATAGCCGCGTTCGCGCGCCGCCAGCAGCACGATCCGCGCCGGTCCCGCCGCCAGCGCATTGCGCGCGCTCGGGTCCTGATCGCCGAAATCGACCGCGAGCTCGCAGCCGATGATCGGCTGGATGCCGTAGCCCGCCATCTTGTCGGAGAATTCCAGCGCCCCGAACATGTTGTCGGTGTCGGTCAGCGCCAGCGCCGGCTGCCGGTCCGCCTTGGCCAGTTCGCCGAGCTTCTGGATCTTGATCGACCCCTTCAGCAGCGAATAGGCCGAATGAACGTGGAGGTGAACAAATCCGGCATTGGACGGATTTGCCGAAGACTTCTGCGTCATGGACGTTGGCAATCGCTGGACCTGAGGAAGCGCCAGGCGGCCTTCTCAAAGGCCGACTCGCCCCTCAATGGTGAGGCCTCGGACGGGATGAGTCCACGCGGAACGCGCCCTTGCCGCCCGCCGTCCTGCTTTTCCCCAGGCTGGACCCGGTTCGAGCGCCATGCCCCGGCGACCTCAGAGCTGGGGCAGCAACTGCGCCCAGACCGCGATCATCCCGACAAACAGCGCAATCGACGCCAGCGCCGCCGCTTCTTCCACAAAAATCCTCAACATGCCCGCCTCCTGCTATGTGAACATAGAGGGAACATTGTTCCTTTTTTGTTCTCGCAGTCAAGGGGCGGTAGTGGGTCAGTTTGAAAAATGACCCTCTAAAAAAATCCTTTGGTTAATGCGGGCTCCCGGCCCGTCAAGGTCCCGAGGACGCTTCGGAAGGATCGATATCCGGCCGGTTCAACAGCAGCAAAAACAGCGCGCGTTCACCGGCATATTTGGCGGCGGCGCGGCTGTTTTCCAGCCCGCCCAATATGACCTTGCCCTCGCGGTCGCATAATTGCCATTCCCACGTGGACCGCCTGCGATTGTTGATCACCACTTCGAACATGATGATGGCGGCTATCGCTATCCCGGCAACGCGGCCTTGAGGCGGATCAAATCCAACAGGGCTTCGCTGCCAAAATCAAACCGAACCAATGCCGGAGGGGCGGCCGGTTCGGCTTTGGCGAGCACCGGCGATGTCGGCTCGCCCCCCCGGGCATTTCTGGGTCACTTGTCCGGGTCACTTGTCCGGGTCACTTGGGTCTGCGAAGTCGTTTGCCGAAATATTCCGTCGCCACCACCAGCCCGATAATGGCGGCAGCGATCAGGGAGGGCGTGCGAATCTCCTGGCGGGTGAGGCCGAGGTCGTCGTGGGCGACATAGGCCAGCAGAGAGGCCGTCGCGACGGCGGTGCCGACGGCGAACCATCGAGAGATTGCTACTCCCTGGGGATCCTGAGATTCCATCCCCGGAATATGCACCCGAGCCACCGAGCTTTCCAGCCCGGACATCCGCCATGATTAAATTGATTGGAGCGTTTTCGGGCCAACGGGTCGCGCGTATGCGCGCCCGATGACAGGCTCCGTGGACACCGGTTCGCGTGAAGAAAACGCGCCAAAACAAAAGATTAAGGGCCCGGTTCTAATTCAATCAGAACCGATAGGGCTCTAGGAACGCAATTCAGGAACCTTGGGACGCGGCGGATCAATTGGGAAATGACCCAACCCCGGCTACTCCAGCTCGACGACTTCGCCGTCCACCAGCGACACCCGCCGGTCCATCCGGCCCGCCAGTTCCATGTTGTGGGTCGCGATCAGCATCGCCACCCGCGTCGCCCTGACCA
>NZ_JBEKCZ010000026.1:0-36561 GCF_050014615.1 Bradyrhizobium sp.
CGCCAATGATCGCGTCGACATCAAGGAAGCGTTTGCCGGCGACATCGTCGCGTTCGCGAGCCTCAAGATCAGCACGACCGGCGAGACGCTCTGCGATCCCAACAATCCGGTGATCCTGGAGCGCATGGAGTTTCCCGATCCGGTCATCGAGGTCGCGATCGAGCCCAAGACCAAGGCCGACCAGGAAAAGATGGGCATGGCGCTCAATCGCCTGGCGCAGGAAGATCCGTCCTTCCGCGTGTCGACCGATCAGGAATCCGGCCAGACCATCCTCAAGGGGATGGGCGAGCTCCATCTGGAGATCAAGGTCGACATCCTTCGCCGCACCTACAAGGTGGATGCCAATGTCGGCGCGCCGCAGGTGGCCTATCGCGAAACGCTGTCGCGTCCGGTGACCGTCAAATACACCCACAAGAAGCAGACCGGCGGCTCGGGCCAGTTCGCCGAAGTGACGATCGACTTCAAGCCGCTGCCCCCGGGCTCCGGATTCGTGTTCGAGAACGACGTCGTCGGCGGCTCCATCCCGAAGGAATTCATTCCGTCGGTCGAAAAGGGCCTCAAGGCGCAGAAGGAAAGCGGATTGCTCGCGGGCTTTCCCGTGATCGACTTCCAGGCGACCTTGACCGACGGCAAGTATCACGAAGTGGATTCGAACGCGCTCACCTTCGACATCGCGGCGCGCGCGGCGTTCCGCGAGCTCGCCTCGAAAGGCGCAGTGAAGCTGCTCGAGCCGATCATGAAGGTCGAAGTGGTGACGCCGGACGATTTTCTGGGCGGCGTCATCGGCGATCTCAATTCGCGGCGCGGCCAGGTGCACGGCACCGACACACGCGGCAACGCGCAAGTGGTCACCGCGATGGTGCCGCTCGCGAACATGTTCGGGTACATCAATACGTTGCGGTCGATGTCGCAGGGCCGCGCGCAATACAGCATGCAGTTCGACCACTACGAGCAGGTTCCGCAAGCGATCGCGGATGAAGTCAAAGCCAAATACGCCTAACACGCCTAACGAACGTCAGATACGGAGATACGATCATGGGTAAAGCAAAGTTCGAGCGCAGCAAGCCGCATTGCAACATCGGCACATGGCAAGACGTCGCTGACGGCTGCGATCACGAAGGTGCTGGCCGAAACCGGCGGCGCCACGTTCACCGCTTATGACCAGATCGACAAGGCGCCGGAAGAGAAGGCGCGCGGCATCACGATCTCGACCGCCCACGTCGAATACGAGACCAAGAACCGGCATTACGCCCACGTCGATTGTCCCGGCCACGCCGACTATGTGAAGAACATGATCACCGGTGCGGCGCAGATGGACGGCGCGATCCTGGTGGTGTCGGCCGCCGACGGCCCGATGCCGCAGACCCGCGAACACATCCTGCTGGCCAAGCAGGTCGGCGTTCCCGCGATGGTCGTGTTCCTGAACAAGTGCGACATGGTTGACGATCCGGAACTGCTCGAGCTCGTCGAGCTCGAGGTTCGCGAGCTGCTGTCGAAGTACGATTTCCCGGGCGACAAGATTCCGATCATCAAGGGTTCGGCGCTGGCCGCGCTTGAGGACAAGGACAAGACGCTCGGCCATGACGCGATCCTGGAGTTGATGGCGGCTGTGGACAGCTACATTCCGCAGCCGGAACGTCCGATCGACCAGCCGTTCCTGATGCCGGTGGAAGACGTGTTCTCGATCTCGGGCCGCGGCACCGTGGTCACCGGACGCGTTGAGCGCGGCATCATCAAGGTCGGCGAGGAAATCGAGATCGTTGGCCTTCGCGATACCCAGAAGACCATCGTCACCGGCGTTGAAATGTTCCGCAAGCTGCTCGACCAGGGCCAGGCCGGCGACAACATCGGCGCGCTGCTGCGCGGTACCAAGCGCGAGGAAGTCGAGCGCGGTCAGGTGCTGTGCAAGCCGGGTTCGGTCAAGCCGCACACCAAGTTCAAGGCTGAGGCCTACATCCTGACCAAGGAAGAGGGCGGTCGTCACACTCCGTTCTTCACCAACTATCGGCCGCAGTTCTACTTCCGCACCACCGACGTCACCGGCGTCGTGCATCTGCCGGAAGGCACCGAGATGGTGATGCCGGGCGACAACATCGCGATGGAAGTGCACCTGATTGTGCCGATCGCGATGGAAGAGAAGTTGCGCTTCGCGATCCGTGAAGGCGGCCGCACCGTCGGTGCAGGCGTCGTCGCAAGCATTATCGAGTAATAACGATCCGTCGTCATGCCCGGCCTCGTGCCGGGCATCCACGACCTCCTTTTTAGACGTGGATAGCCGGGATAGATCCGGCCATGACGGAACAGAGAGACAACGGCAATGAACGGCCAGAATATTCGCATACGTCTCAAGGCGTTCGACCATCGAATCTTGGATTCGTCGACGCGTGAGATCGTGAACACGGCGAAACGCACCGGTGCACAGGTTCGCGGACCCATCCCGCTGCCCACCCGCATCGAGAAGGTCCCCGTCAACCGGTCACCCCACGTCGACAAGAAGCGCCGCGAGCAATTCGAGATGCGCACGCACAAGCGTCTTCTCGACATTGTCGATCCGACACCGCAGACCGTCGATGCTTTGATGAAGCTCGACCTGGCTGCCGGCGTCGACGTCGAAATCAAGCTCTAAGTTTTCAGATCCCGTCCGAGTTTAGCGGACAGAAAGAACAGGAAGCACGCCGATGCGCTCCGGAGTGATCGCACAAAAGGTCGGGATGACGCGGGTCTTTACGGAGACCGGCGAACATATCCCTGTGACCGTGCTGAAGCTGGGCAATTGCCAGGTGTTGGGTCACCGCACGACCGAGAAGAACGGTTATGTGGCGCTGCAACTCGGCTCGGGCTCACGCAAGACCGTCTATCTGCCGAAGGCGGAACGCGGCCAGTTCGCGGTCTCCAAGGTCGAGCCCAAGCGCAAGGTCACGGAATTCCGCGTGTCGGAAGACGCGCTGATCCCGGTCGGCGCCGAGATTCAGGCTGACCATTTCGTGGTGGGCCAGTTCGTTGACGTTACCGGCACTTCGGTCGGCAAGGGCTTTGCCGGCGGTATCAAGCGCTGGAATTTCGGCGGCCTTCGCGCCACCCACGGTGTTTCGGTATCGCATCGTTCGATCGGTTCGACCGGCGGACGTCAGGATCCCGGCAAGACCTTCAAGAACAAGAAGATGCCCGGCCACATGGGCGTCGATCGCATCACCACGCTTAATCTGCGGGTCGTGCAGACCGATGTCGCGCGTGGCCTGATCCTGGTCGAAGGCGCCGTTCCCGGCTCCAAGGGCGGATGGATCGCGGTGCGCGATGCCGTGAAGAAGGCGTTGCCGAAAGACGCGCCGAAGCCGGGCAAGTTCCGCCTGGTCGAGGGCGGCGAGCAGGCTGCAGCAGCGCCGGCCGAGCAGGAGGGCGTGTGAGATGGAATTGAAAGTCACAACGCTTGAGGGCAAGGCGGCGGGTTCGGTTCAGCTCTCCGACGAGATTTTCGGTCTGGAGCCGCGCAAGGATATCATCCAGCGCTGCGTCAACTGGCAGCTCGCCAAACGTCAGGCCGGCACCCACAAGACCCAGGGCCGTGCGGATGTCTGGCGCACCGGCAAGAAGATGTACAAGCAGAAGGGCACCGGCGGCGCGCGTCACGGTTCGGCCCGGGTGCCGCAGTTCCGCGGCGGCGGTCGTGCTTTCGGCCCGGTGGTGCGCTCGCATGCGTTCGCTTTGCCCAAGAAGGTTCGTGCGCTGGCGCTTCGCCACGCACTCTCGGCCAAGGTCAAGGACGGCGGCCTGATCGTGATTGAATCGGCGACGCTCGAGGCCGCCAAGACCAAGGCGCTGATCGGACATTTCTCGGGTCTCGGCCTGACCAACGCCCTGATCATCGACGGTGCCGAGGTTCACACCGGCTTCGCCACCGCGGCCCGCAATATCCCGAACATCGATGTGCTGCCGATCCAGGGCATCAACGTCTATGACATTCTGCGTCGTCAGAAGCTGGTGCTGACCAGGGCGGCGCTCGATGCGTTGGAGGCGCGCTTCAAATGAAGAATATCGATCCGCGCCATTACGACATCATCGTCGCTCCGGTCGTGACCGAAAAGGCGACGATGGCGTCCGAGCACAACAAGGTTGTGTTCAAGGTCGCGAGCAAGGCGACCAAGCCGCAAATCAAGGAAGCCGTCGAGAAGCTGTTCGACGTCAAGGTGAAGAGCGTGAACACGCTGGTGCGCAAGGGCAAGACCAAGGTCTTCCGCGGCCAGTTCGGTTCTCAGTCGGATGTGAAGCGTGCGATCGTGACCCTCGAAGAGGGCCACCGCATCGACGTCACCACCGGGCTATAGGGCGATACGACGATGGCATTGAAAAAATTCAACCCCACGACACCGGGCCAGCGCCAGCTGGTGATGGTCGATCGTTCGGCGCTCTACAAGGGCAAGCCGGTCAAGGCGTTGACCGAGGGCAAGCATTCCAGCGGTGGCCGCAACAACACCGGCCGCATGGTCGTGCGCTTTCGCGGCGGCGGCCACAAGCAGTCCTATCGCATCGTCGATTTCAAGCGCACCAAGATCGACATGCCGGCGACCGTCGAGCGTCTTGAATACGATCCGAACCGCACCGCCTTCATCGCGCTTTTGAAATATACCGACGGCACCCAGGCCTACATCCTGGCCCCGCAGCGTCTGGCGGTCGGCGACACCGTGATCGCCGGCAACTATGTCGACGTGAAGCCGGGCAATGTGATGCCGCTCGGCAACATGCCGATCGGCACCATCATCCACAATGTGGAATTGAAGATCGGCAAGGGCGGTCAGCTCGCGCGTTCCGCCGGCACCTATGCGCAGCTCGTCGGCCGCGACCATGACTACGTGATCGTGCGTCTGAATTCGGGCGAACAGCGCCTGGTTCACGGCCGCTGCACCGGCACCATCGGCGCGGTGTCGAACCCGGATCACATGAATATATCGATCGGCAAGGCCGGTCGTAACCGCTGGCTCGGACGCAAGCCGCACAATCGCGGCGTTTCCATGAACCCGGTGGACCATCCGCACGGCGGCGGCGAAGGCCGCACCTCGGGCGGCCGTCATCCGGTGACGCCGTGGGGCAAGCCGACCAAGGGCAAGAAGACACGTTCGAACAAATCCACCAACAGATTCATTCTCATCAGCCGCCACAAGCGGAAGAAGTAAGGAACGCCGGACATGGTTCGTTCAGTCTGGAAAGGCCCGTTCGTCGAAGGCTCTCTGCTCAAGAAGGCAGATGCCGCGCGCGCGACCGGCCGTCATGACGTGATCAAGATCTGGAGCCGCCGCTCGACCATCCTGCCGCAGTTCGTCGGCCTGGTGTTCGGTGTCTACAACGGCCAGAAGCATGTGCCGGTATCGGTCAACGAGGAAATGGTGGGCCACAAGTTCGGCGAGTTTTCGCCGACCCGGACCTTCCATGGCCATTCTGGCGACAAGAAAGCCAAGAAGGCTTGAGGACTTAAGCGATGAGCAAACCAAAGCGCGAACGGAGCCTCCCGGATAACGAGGCCAAGGCGATCGCCCGGATGCTGCGGGTGAGCCCGCAGAAGCTTAATCTTGTCGCGCAATTGATCCGCGGCAGGAAGGCTTCGGCTGCGCTCGCGGATCTGCAGTTTTCGCGCAAGCGGATCGCTGTCGACGTCAAGAAGTGCCTGGAATCGGCGATCGCCAATGCCGAGAACAATCACGACCTCGATGTCGACGATTTGATCGTCTCCGAAGCACATGTCGGCAACGGCATCGTGATGAAGCGTTTCGCACCGCGCGGCCGTGGCCGATCGGGCCGTATTTTTAAACCATTCTCGCAGCTGACGATCGTTGTTCGTCAGGTCGAGGCCGAGGCGAGCGCTTAAAGAGCGCGGGAGAATACGATGGGTCAGAAGATCAATCCAATCGGGCTGCGTCTTGGCATCAACCGGACGTGGGATTCCCGTTGGTTCGCGGGCAAGAACGAATACGGCAAGCTGCTGCACGAGGATGTCGAAATCCGCGCCATCCTGCACAAGGAGCTGAAGCAGGCGGCCGTCGCCAGGATCGTGATCGAGCGTCCGCACAAGAAGTGCCGCGTAACGATCCATTCGGCGCGTCCCGGTGTCGTGATCGGCAAGAAGGGTGCCGACATCGACAAGCTGCGCAAGCGCGTTGCCGATATCACCGCGTCCGACGTCGTCATCAACATCGTCGAAATCCGCAAGCCGGAACTCGACGCCACGCTGGTCGCCGAATCGATCGCGCAGCAGCTCGAGCGCCGCGTCGCGTTCCGCCGCGCGATGAAGCGCGCGGTGCAGTCGGCGATGCGTCTCGGCGCTGAAGGCATTCGTATCAACTGCTCGGGCCGTCTCGGCGGCGCCGAAATCGCGCGCATGGAATGGTATCGCGAAGGGCGCGTGCCGCTGCACACGCTGCGCGCCGATATCGATTATGGCGTGGCGACGGCGTTCACCACGTTCGGCACCTGCGGTGTCAAGGTCTGGATCTTCAAGGGTGAAATCCTTGAGCACGACCCGATGGCCCAGGACAAGAAGATGGCTGAAGGCGACAATTCGCGGCCGCGTCGCGACGCTGCTTGAGCGACATAGAGAAGGTTTGAGGGCGTAAGCCATGATGCAACCAAAGAAAACGAAGTTCCGGAAGGCGCATAAGGGCCGTATCCACGGCGTTGCGACTTCGGGCGCGACGTTGACGTTCGGTCAGTTCGGCCTGAAGGCGATGGCGCCCGAGCGCCTCACCGCACGTCAGATCGAAGCCGCCCGCCGCGCGCTGACCCGCCACATGAAGCGTGCCGGCCGGGTCTGGATCCGGATTTTCCCGGATGTGCCGGTGTCGAAGAAACCCGCCGAAGTCCGAATGGGCTCGGGCAAGGGTACGCCGGAATTGTGGGTGGCGCGGGTCAAGCCCGGCCGCGTGATTTTCGAAATCGACGGCGTCACCGTGCAGACCGCGAAAGAAGCGCTGTCGCTCGCCGCCGCCAAATTGCCGATCAAGACGCGCTTCGTCGCGCGCATTGCGGAGTAAGGACGCTGGTCATGGCTGAGACGAAACCCGCCGATATCCGCGCAATGAGCCCCGATCAGATGGATGACGCCGTCCTCAATCTGAAGAAGGAGCGCTTCAACCTGCGCTTCCAGCGCGCCACCGGGCAGCTGGAGAATACCTCGCGGCTGCGTGAAGCCCGCCGCGATATCGCCCGTATCAAGACCATCGCCGCGCAGCAGCGCGCGAAGAAGAAGTAAGGGGCCCCAGAATGCCAAAACGTACGCTTCAGGGCGTGGTCGTCAGCGACAAGCAGGCCAAGACGGTCGTGGTGCGGGTCGATCGCCGCTTCACCCATCCGATCTACAAGAAGACGATTCGCCGCTCGAAAAACTATCACGCGCACGACGAGAACAACGAGTTCAAGCCGGGCGACGTGGTGTGGATCGAGGAAAGCAAGCCGATCTCGAAGTTGAAGCGCTGGACCGTGGTCCGGGGCGAGCAGAAGAAAACGGCCTGAGGTCAGCTTCGGTTTCACCGAACGGCTTTGGGAAATTTTAGGCGCAAATCTGCGCATCAGAAAGAGGACGAGGTGCATCAATGATTCAGATGCAGACCAACCTCGACGTGGCCGATAATTCAGGCGCACGCCGTGTCATGTGCATCAAGGTGCTTGGGGGTTCCAAGCGCCGCTATGCCACCGTGGGCGACGTCATCGTCGTGTCGATCAAGGAAGCCATACCGCGCGGTAAGGTGAAGAAGGGCGACGTGATGAAGGCTGTCGTGGTGCGGGTCCGCAAGGACATCCGCCGCGCCGACGGTTCGGTCATCCGCTTCGACCGCAACGCCGCCGTGCTGATCAACAACCAGTCGGAGCCGGTCGGCACCCGTATCTTCGGGCCGGTGCCGCGCGAGCTGCGCGCCAAGAACCACATGAAGATCATTTCGCTCGCGCCGGAGGTGCTGTGATGGCTGCCAAGATCCGGAAGGGTGACAAGGTCATCGTGCTGAACGGCCGCGACAAGGGCCGCACCGGCGAGGTGTTCGAGGTGCGTCCGACCGACAGCAAGGCGCTGGTCCGGGGCATCAACCTGATCAAGCGTCACCAGAAGCAGACCCAGGCGCAGGAGGGCGGCATCATCTCGAAGGAGTCGCCGATCCACCTGTCCAACATCGCGATCGTCGGCAAGGACGGCAAGCCGACCCGCGTAGGCTTCAAGATTCAGGCGGATGGCAAGAAGGTACGCATCGCCAAACGCTCGGGAGCAGAGATCGATGGCTGAGATCGCATACACCCCGCGCCTGCGCGCGGAATACGACAAGAGCATTCGCGGCAAGCTGACCGAACAGTTCGGCTATGCCAACGTCATGCAGGTGCCGCGCCTGGAGAAGGTCGTGCTCAACATGGGCGTCGGCGAGGCCGTCAATGACCGCAAAAAGGCGGAGCTGGCCGCAGCCGATCTCGCCTTGATCGCGGGCCAGAAGCCGATCGTGACCTATTCGCGGGTTGCGATCGCGACCTTCAAGCTGCGTGAAAACCAGCCGATCGGCTGCAAGGTCACGCTGCGCAAGGCCAAGATGTATGAATTCATCGATCGCCTGATCAATGTGGCGTTGCCGCGCGTGCGGGATTTCCGCGGCCTCAACCCGAAGAGCTTCGACGGCCGCGGCAATTATTCGCTCGGTATCAAGGAACACATCATTTTCCCCGAAATCGACTTCGACAAGATGGGGGAGACGTGGGGTATGGACGTCACGGTGTGCACCACGGCGCAGACCGACGACGAAGCAAGAGCATTGTTGACCGCATTCAATTTCCCGTTCCGGCAGTGAGAAGCTGAGAAGCCCAGAGCTGATCTGCCTCTCAAACGCGGAAACCCAGGAGCCAAGCATGGCAAAGAAGAGTTCGATCGAGAAGAACAACCGGCGCAAGCGGATGACCAAGAACGCCGCGCCCAAGCGCGCGAAGCTGAAGGCCATCATCGCCGACAAGAACAAGCCGATGGAAGAGCGGTTTGCGGCGACGCTGAAACTGGCCGAGATGCCGCGCAATTCGTCGGCGACCCGGATTCGCAACCGTTGCGAAATAACCGGACGTCCGCGCTCGGTCTATCGCAAGAACAAGCTCAGCCGCATCGCGCTGCGTGAACTCGGCTCCAAGGGCCTGGTTCCCGGGCTCGTGAAGTCGAGCTGGTAAGGGGGATCGGACATGTCAACGCACGATCCTATCAGCGATCTCATCACCCGCATCCGCAACGCACAGATGCGCGCCAAGCCCAAGGTTTCGACCCCGGGCTCGAAGATGCGCGCCAATGTGCTCGAGGTGCTCAAGTCCGAGGGCTACATTCGCGGCTATGCCAGCGTCGAGCATTCCTCCGGCCGCAGCGAGCTTGAGATCGAGCTGAAGTATTTCGACGGCGAGCCGGTGATTCGCGAGATCGAGCGGGTTTCGAAGCCGGGGCGGCGGGTTTATGCCTCGGTGAAGAACCTGCCGCGCGTGAACAACGGTCTTGGAATTTCGGTGTTGTCGACGCCGAAGGGAATTATGGCTGACCACGAAGCGCGCGAAGCGAATGTGGGCGGCGAAATTCTCTTCACGGTGTTCTGAGGAAGGTATCGATCATGTCACGTATCGGCAAACGGCCTGTGACGGTGCCTGCGGGCGTCACCGCGACCGTTGAGGGACAGACCGTCAAGATGAAGGGTCCGAAGGGCCAGCTTCAGTTCGTCGTGCATGACGACGTCGAGGTGAAGTTCGAAAACGGCGCGGTCAAGGTACACCCGCGGTTCGAAACCAACCGCGCGCAGGCCCTCTATGGGACCGCGCGCGCGCAGGTGGCGAACCTGGTCGCCGGCGTCACCAAGGGTTTCGAGAAGAAGCTCGAGATCACCGGCGTCGGTTATCGTGCCGCACTGCAGGGCAAGAACCTGCAGCTGGCGCTGGGTTACAGCCACGATGTCGTCTATGCGATACCGGAAGGCATCGCGATCACGGTGCCGAAGCCGACCGAGATCGTCATCAACGGCAACGATATCCAGCGCGTCGGCCAGGTCGCCGCCGAGATCCGCAGCTACCGTCCGCCGGAGCCCTACAAGGGCAAGGGCGTGAAATATTCAGATGAATTTATCTTCCGCAAGGAAGGCAAGAAGAAGTAACGGAGCCGGTCATGTCGAGACTCAAGATTACGAATGCCCGGCGCAAGCAACGCGTGCGGCTGTCGCTGCGCCGGATTGCCAACGGCCGGCCGCGGCTGTCGGTGTTCCGCTCGTCGAAGCACATCTACGCCCAGGTCATCGACGACCTGAAGGGCGAGACGCTGGCTTCGGCCTCGTCGCTGGAGAAGGCGATGCGCGAGACCGGCAATACCGGCGCCAACATCGACGCGGCGAAGGCGGTCGGCAAGTTGCTGGCGGAGCGTGCGGTGAAGAACGGCGTCACGGAAGTGGTGTTCGATCGCGGCGGCTATCTCTACCACGGGCGCGTCAAGGCGCTCGCGGATGCCGCGCGTGAGAGCGGGTTGAGCTTCTAGTTTGAGAATTTGGAATTGAACGGACACAAGGACTGGGGCGCGAGCCTCCTAAGGATTGGAAAACACCATGGCAGGTGAACGCGAACGCGGTGGCGGCCACAGGGGCGGCCGGGAAGAGCGCGACAGCGAATTCGTCGACAAGCTCGTCCACATCAATCGGGTGGCGAAGGTCGTCAAGGGCGGCAAGCGCTTCGGTTTTGCGGCGCTGGTCGTGATCGGCGATCAGAAGGGCCGGGTCGGGTTCGGCCACGGCAAGGCGCGCGAAGTTCCGGAAGCGATCCGCAAGGCGACCGAATCGGCCAAGCGCAATCTGACGCGCGTCGCCCTTCGCGAAGGCCGCACGCTGCATCACGATATCGCCGGCCGTCACGGTGCGGGCCGGGTCTATCTGCGCGCGGCGCCGGCGGGTACCGGCATCATCGCGGGTGGCCCGATGCGCGCGGTGTTCGAGACGCTCGGCATTCAGGACGTGGTGGCGAAGTCGATCGGCTCGTCGAACCCCTACAACATGGTTCGCGCCACCTTCGACGCGCTCAAGCATCAGGATTCGCCGCGTTCGGTGGCGGCGCGCCGCAACATCAAGGTGTCCACGCTGCAGTCGCGCCGTGTCGGTGGCGACGCCGAAGTGGTCGCTGAATAAATACAAGACGCGCTTTCGCGCTTTTCGGAGTTATGACGATGGCCAAGGCCGCAAAGATGATCAAGGTCGAGCAGACCGGCAGCGCGATCCGCCGCCATCACTCGCAGCGCGAGACGCTGATCGGCCTCAAGCTCAATAAGATCGGCCGGGTCACCGAGCTGCAGGACACCCCTGCGATTCGCGGCATGATCGCCAAGGTTCAACATCTCGTCCGCATCGTCGACGAGAAGTAACAGGAAATAAGGAGACAGGGCGATGAAGCTCAGCGATATCGCCGACAATGCCGGCTCGCGCAAAAAGCGCATGCGCGTCGGCCGTGGCATCGGCTCAGGCAAGGGCAAGACCGCCGGACGCGGCGGCAAGGGCCAGACCGCGCGCTCGGGCGTGCGCATCAAGGGTTTCGAAGGCGGTCAGATGCCGCTGCATCGGCGCCTGCCGAAGCGTGGCTTCAACAACATTTTCCGGGTCGAGTATGCCGAGATCAACCTCGATCGCATTCAGGATGCGATCGATGCCAAGCTGCTCGACGCCAAGGCCACCATCAACGCCGAATCGCTGGTGAAAGCCCGCGTGATCCGGCGCGCCAAGGCCGGCGTGCGGCTGCTCGGCCGCGGTGAACTCAAGGCCAAGCTGACGATCGAGGTTCACGGCGCTTCGAAAACCGCCATCGCGGCGGTCGAGAAGGCGGGCGGCACGGTGAAAATCCTGGCGCCGGCCAAGAAGGACGAAGGCGAGGCGGCGTAACATCTGCGTCATCGCCCGCGTCAAGCGGGCGATCGGCGCGACGGGACGATGGACTTATCGAAGCCGAGCACCAAATAATGTCCGGCGTCCGCTGAAGGTCTCGTCCTTACCGGGGGCCTGACAGCGCGAGGGGCGCGCGGGAGAAAGCCAAACATGGTCTCAGCAGCGGAACAACTGGCGGCAAACCTCAATTTCGGCGCGCTGGCGAAGGCCGACGAACTGAAGAAGCGCATCTGGTTCACACTGGGGGCGCTGCTGGTCTATCGGCTCGGCACCTATATCCCGCTGCCCGGCATCGATCCCACGATCTGGGAGCAGGTGTTCAAGTCGCAAGCCGGCGGCATCCTCGGCATGTTCAACATGTTCGCCGGCGGCGGTATCCACCGCATGGCGATCTTTGCTCTCAACATCATGCCGTATATTTCGGCCTCGATCATCATTCAGCTTCTGACCACGGTGTCGCCGCAGCTCGAAGCGCTGAAAAAGGAAGGCGAGGCGGGCCGCAAGACGCTGAACCAGTACACCCGCTATCTCACCGTGATCCTGGCCGCGTTCCAGTCCTACGGCATTGCGGTCGGGCTTGAGGGCGCCGGCAATGTCGTCAGCGACCCCGGCATGTTCTTCCGGATGTCGACCGCGATCACGCTGACCGGCGGCACCATGTTCCTGATGTGGCTCGGCGAGCAGATCACCTCGCGCGGCATCGGCAACGGCATTTCGCTGATCATTCTCTCCGGCATCGTCGCCGAATTGCCCTCGGCGCTCGCCAACATGCTGGAACTCGGTCGGCAAGGCGCGCTGTCGACCGGCCTCATTCTGGTTGTCATCGTGATGGCGGTCGCGGTGATCGCCTTTATCGTGTTCATGGAGCGCGCGCAGCGGCGGCTCCTGATCCAGTATCCGAAGCGCCAGGTCGGCAACAAGATGTTCGAGGGCCAGTCCTCGCATCTGCCGCTCAAGCTGAATACGTCGGGCGTGATTCCGCCGATCTTCGCGTCCTCGCTGCTGCTGCTGCCGACCACGGTCGCCAACTTCAATGCGGGCCGGGGACCGGAATGGTTTCAATGGATCACCACCCAGCTCGGCCACGGCCGTCCGCTGTTCCTGATTCTCTATCTGGCGCTGATCGTGTTCTTCGCGTTCTTCTATACCGCGATCGTGTTCAACCCGACCGAGACCGCCGACAACCTCAAGAAGCATGGCGGCTTCATTCCGGGCATCCGGCCGGGCGAGCGCACCGCCGAATACATCGATTATGTGCTGTCGCGAATCACGGTTCTGGGCGCGATCTATCTCGCGATTGTCTGCCTGATTCCGGAGATTCTGATTTCCTACGCCTCGGTGCCGTTTTACTTTGGCGGCACCTCGCTTCTGATCGTGGTCAGCGTGACCATGGATACGGTGGCGCAGGTTCAGGGATATCTGCTCGCCCATCAGTATGAAGGGCTGATCAGGAAGTCGAAGTTGAGGGGGCGTCGCCGCTGACGCCGGGACTTGTGCCGGGACTTGTACATTACGTCGCTTTCGCCATCCGCGCTCGGCGCTGATTGTTGTTAGCGCTGTTGCTGATTTTGAACCTTAAGGTGCGCGGCCAATCGCGCACCCAGCCGGGGGGCGAACATTCATGAGATTGATCCTTCTCGGGCCGCCGGGGGCGGGCAAGGGAACTCAGGCCCAGCGGCTGATTCACCGGCACGGCATCGTTCAACTCTCCACCGGCGAAATGCTGCGTGCCGCCGTGGCGGCGCAAACTCCGGTCGGCATCAAGGCCCAGGGCATCATGGCCTCGGGCGGTCTGGTGCCGGACGAGATCGTGATCGGAATCATTTCCGACCGGCTGGACCAGCCGGACGCGGCGAAGGGTTTTATCCTCGACGGCTTTCCGCGCACGGTGCCGCAGGCCGCGGCGCTGGATGAACTGTTGAAGAAGAAACACATCAAGCTCGACGCGGTGATCGAGCTTCGCGTCAACGAAAGCGCGCTGCTGCAGCGGGTCGAAACCCGGGTCGCGGAAATGCGGGCGCGCGGCGAAGAGGTGCGAATCGACGACACTCCGGAAGTGCTGACCAAGCGGCTGGCGAGCTATCGTTCGCTGACCGAACCGCTGATTCACTATTATTCGGAGCGGCGCAAGCTCTTGACGGTCGATGGCATGATGACCATCGAGCATGTCACCCGGGAGATTAACCGCATTCTGGGCGCCATCGGCGCGGTGGAAGCCAAGGCGGCTCTGAAGGTGGCCAAGGCGAAGCCTGCCGCAAAGGCCGCTAAGCCGGCCGTCCGCAAGGCGTCCAAATCCGCTCCCCGCAGTGCCGCTGCCCCAAAAAAGGCCGCCAAAGCCTCTGGAAAGGCTGGGAAGCCGGTTTCCAAGGGAACCAAAATTGGAACCAAAACGGCGGCCAAGAAGCCGTCCCGGAAGCAGGTTGCGGGTTCCAGGACCCGCTCCGCCCTGAAGGCCGGGAAAACCGCAAAAAAAGTCACGAAAAAGCGAGCTAAAGCATAGGGACGGTTGACGAAACCAAGTTGAATCCTTTAATAGACCGGTATCCAGTCGGATAGTTTTCAGACGATGCCGGGCCCCGAGACAGTCAAGGGGAAGGGCGTCGTGTTCGCGTTTGTGAACACCCGCCCGAGATAGCTAGAAAAAATGGCCGCTCCGCGAGGGATCGGCGACAGGAGAGAAGTCCGTGGCCCGTATTGCCGGCGTGAATATTCCGACCAACAAGCGCGTTCTGATCGCGCTCCAGTACATCCATGGCATCGGCCAGAAGAATGCTGCCGAGATCATGGAGAAGGTCAAGATTCCAGAAGATCGCCGCGTCAATCAGCTCAGCGATCAGGAAGTGCTGCAGATTCGTGAAGTGATCGACCGCGACTATCTGGTCGAAGGCGACCTGCGTCGCGAGACCGGGATGAACATCAAGCGTTTGATGGATCTCGGCTGCTATCGCGGCCTGCGTCATCGCCGCGGATTGCCGGTGCGCGGTCAGCGCACCCATACCAACGCGCGCACGCGCAAGGGTCCGGCCAAGTCGATCGCCGGCAAGAAGAAGTAAGTTTTGGAATGGCGAACAGGGAGCGGCGAATGACTTCATTCGCTGCTTGCCGTCAGCCAATCGTGTTTCAGGTGTAGCCGCTGGCATTACGGCGGCGTTGAGATCTCTAGGAAAGGTTTTGGAATGGGCAAGGAAGCCACCCGCGTACGCCGTCGTGAGCGCAAGAACATTGCCTCCGGCGTGGCGCACGTGAATTCGTCGTTCAACAACACGACCATCACCATTACCGACGCGCAGGGCAACACCATTGCCTGGTCGTCGGCGGGCACGATGGGCTTCAAGGGTTCGCGCAAATCGACTCCTTATGCCGCACAGGTCGCGGCGGAAGACGTCTCCAAGAAGGCGCAGGAACACGGCATGCGCACCCTGGAGGTTGAAGTAGCCGGTCCGGGTTCGGGCCGTGAGTCGGCGCTTCGTGCGCTGCAGGCTGCGGGCTTCACCGTTACATCGATCCGCGACGTGACGACGATCCCGCACAATGGCTGCCGTCCGCGCAAGCGCCGGCGGGTTTGATTTTCGACGGCGGGCGGCTCTGCCGCCTGCGATGGTTTTGAGAAAAATTGCAAGCCGCGGACTGATCCGCGGGTCTCCAACGCCAGTGATTTGGTTGGCAAATCGACTGGCCAATGGGTGAAACAGTGACGATCCAGAAAAATTGGCAAGAACTTATCCGGCCGAATAAACTGCAGGTAACTCCGGGCACCGACCCGGTCCGTTTCGCGACCCTGGTCGCCGAGCCGCTCGAGCGCGGCTTCGGCCAGACGCTCGGCAACGCGCTGCGCCGCATCCTGTTGTCCTCGCTGCAGGGTGCCGCGGTGCAGTCGGTGCACATCGACGGCGTGCTGCATGAATTCTCCTCGATCGCGGGCGTTCGCGAGGACGTTACCGACATCGTGCTGAACATCAAGGACATCGCGATCAAGATGCAGGGCGAAGGCCCCAAGCGCATGGTCGTGAAGAAGCAGGGCCCGGGCGCCGTCACCGCGGGCGACATCCAGACCGTCGGCGATGTCACCGTGCTCAATCCGGACCTGCAGATCTGCACCCTCGATGAGGGCGCGGAAATTCGCATGGAATTTACGGTCGCGTCCGGCAAGGGCTATGTCGCCGCCGAGCGCAATCGTCCCGAGGACGCGCCGATCGGCCTGATCCCGGTCGACAGCCTGTTCTCTCCGGTGCGCAAGGTCTCCTACAAGGTCGAGAACACCCGCGAGGGCCAGATCCTCGATTACGACAAGCTGACCATGACCATCGAGACCAATGGCGCGATCAGCCCGGATGACGCGGTGGCCTATGCCGCGCGCATCCTGCAGGATCAGCTCAACGTGTTCGTCAACTTCGAAGAGCCGCGCAAGGAAGTCGCGCAGGAGATCATCCCCGATCTCGCCTTCAACCCTGCCTTCCTCAAGAAGGTCGACGAGCTCGAATTGTCGGTGCGTTCGGCCAACTGCCTGAAGAACGACAACATCGTCTACATCGGCGACCTCGTGCAGAAGTCGGAAGCGGAAATGCTCCGTACCCCGAACTTCGGCCGCAAGTCGCTGAACGAGATCAAGGAAGTGCTGGCCCAGATGGGGCTGCATCTCGGCATGGAAGTGCCGGGCTGGCCGCCCGAGAATATCGACGAGCTGGCCAAGCGCTTCGAGGATCATTACTGATCGACGACGAGGCCGGCCGAAGGCGCGAAGTGCGTCTTTATCCCGGCCATCGTATTTGGGCGAACGCAGGCGGCCCACCTGAGCAACGTGTCCGACGCGCCGTCGCGACCGAACAAGTATTGAGGAATATATCATGCGTCACGGCAAGGTTCATCGGAAGCTCAACCGCACCGCCGAACATCGGAAGGCGATGTTCGCCAACATGTGCGCGTCGCTGATCAAGCACGAGCAGATCGTCACCACGCTGCCGAAGGCCAAGGAGCTTCGCCCGATCGTGGAGAAGCTGGTCACGCTCGGCAAGAAGGGCGGTCTGGCGATGCGCCGGCAGGCGATCTCCGAGATGCGCGATCTCGACCAGACCAGGAAACTGTTCGACGTGCTCGCGACCCGCTACAAGGACCGGCAGGGCGGCTATACCCGCATCATCAAGGCCGGCTTCCGCTACGGCGACAACGCGCCGATGGCGGTGATCGAATTCGTCGACCGCGACGTCGACGCCAAGGGCCTCGATTCCGGCCCGGTGCAGGAAAAGGCCGCGGAAGCGGCGTAAGCCTCACTCCCGGACTTCAGTTCAAAAGCGGCGCCTTCGGGCGCCGCTTTTTTATTGGGCGACTACCCCTGTCACCGGCGATTGCGCTCGCGCCAGCCGCTCCCGATATACCCGGCAGCAACGATGGAGACGCCACATGAAAATCGATCTTTCCGGCAAGACCGCGCTGGTGACGGGTTCGACCTCCGGCATCGGCCATGCGATTGCCAAAGGCCTCGCCGGCGCGGGCGCTGACGTGGTGATCAACGGCCGGACGAAGGCCAAGGTCGATGCGGCGGTTGAGGCGCTCCGCAAGGCTATGCCCGAAGCGAAGCTCCGCGGCGTCGCCGCCGATGTCTCGACGGCGGCGGGTTGCCAGACCCTGGTCGCGGCGCTGCCGGACGTGGACATCCTCATCAACAATGCCGGAATCTTCGAACCCAAGGGGTTTTTCGAGATTCCCGACGAAGACTGGAGCCGCTTCTTCGAGGTCAATGTGATGTCGGGGGTGCGGCTGTCACGCGCTTATCTGCCGGGCATGCTCAAGCGCAATTGGGGCCGCATCGTCTTCATCTCCTCGGAATCCGCGCTGAATATTCCGAGGGAGATGATCCATTACGGCATGACCAAGACCGCGCAACTGGCGGTGTCGCGCGGCCTCGCGGAAATGACCCGCGGCAGCGCGGTCACCGTCAATTCGGTGCTGCCGGGGCCGACGATGTCGGAGGGCGTGGAAACCTTCGTGAAAGGTCTCGCCAAGCAAAACGGCCAGTCGGTGGACGAGGCGGCGTCGGTGTTTATCAGGCAGTTTCGTCCGACCTCGCTGCTGCAACGCTTTGCCAGCGTCGAGGAGATCGCCAACCTGGTGGTCTATGTCGCCTCAAAGCAGGCGTCGGCGACCAATGGCGCCGCACTTCGCGCCGAGGGCGGCATCGTGCAGACGATTGCGTGAGGTGTCGGAGGTCGTCTATCAACCGATCGTAGGGTGGGCAAAGCGAAGCGCGCCCACCCTTCAAAATAATGATCTGGTTTTTGATGGTGGGCACGGCGCAAGAGCGCCTTTGCCCACCCTACGTTACGCTACCACCCCTCCAGCACGATCTTGCCGCGCGACTTGCCGGATTCCAAAAGCGCGTGTGCGCGCTTCAAATTGGTGGCGTTGATGGTGCCGAAGGTCTGATCGAGCGTGGTGCGCAGCACGCCCTTGTCGATGAGGTCGGCCACATCGTTGAGCAGGGCATGCTGGCCGATCATGTCAAGGGTCTGGAACGAGCTGCGGGTAAACATCGACTCCCAGTGAACCGAAACCGACTTGCCTTTGAAAACGCTGACATTGAATTCCGCGGGATCGTCGATCAGTCCGTATTTGCCCTGCGGCGCGATGATCTCCGCCAGCGCCTTGTAGTGGTCGCCGGTATTGGTGAGGCTGGCGACCAGCGCCACCGGCGGCAGCCTCAGGCTGTCGATCTGCTCCTTCATCGGCAAAGCGTGATCGATGACGGCATGGGCGCCGAGATCGAGACACCATTTTTGCGATTGCGGCCGCGATGCCGTCGCCACTACGGTCAGGCCGGTGAGGCGCCGGGCGAGCTGGGTCAGGATCGAGCCGACGCCGCCGGCGCCGCCGACGATCACGAGCGTGCGCGGATCGACGCTCTTGCCGGGTACAGCGCCGAGGCGGTCGAACAGCAATTCCCAGGCGGTGATCGAGGTGAGGGGAAGGGCTGCGGCCTGCGCGAACGAAAGCGTCTTCGGCTTGCGGCCGACGATGCGTTCATCCACCAGATGAAATTCCGAGTTGGTGCCCTGGCGCTGGATCGAGCCGGCGTAATAGACCTCGTCGCCCGCCCTAAACAGCGTCACGTCGGGACCGACGGCATCGACTACTCCGGCGGCGTCGTAGCCGAGAATCTTGGTCTCGCCTTCGGGCGGGGCGGCACGTTTGCGGACCTTGTAATCGACCGGATTGGCTGAAATCGCCCTGACGGCCACCCGGATGTCGCGACCGGCCGGTTGCGGTTTGACGGTCTCGAAATCGATCAGCGCGTCTGCCGCGTCGACCGGAAGCGATTTTTTGTATCCGACGGCCTTCATGGGCGGTTGTCCTTGTTGCCGGCGGCAAATGCCGGGCCTTCGACTAGGTGCGGTTCCCGCGGCGGAATTGCAAGGTGGGGCGAAGCCTCATCGCTCGCCGCGGTGGCCGAATCGGGCTGTCGCCGGCCCCTGGGCTTGCCGTCACTTCTATTCGCGAGCCCGGGAGCTTATATTCGGCCTCTATCCTCGGGAATCCCTTCATGATCGTTATTCGCATTTTCACGGCATTGCTGGCTCTCTGGGCCGCGACGGCCCCGGCGATGTCCCAGGACCGGCGCGTACCGGCCTCGGCGGCGGAACTCAGGCTCTCCTACGCGCCGATCGTGCAGCATGTGCAACCGGCGGTGGTCACCGTCTATGCCGCCAAGGTGGTGCAGGATCGCAATCCCTTGCTCGACGATCCCATCTTCCGCCGTTTCTTCGGCGTACCCGGCCAGCAACAGGAACAGGTGCAGCGCTCGCTCGGATCGGGCGTGATGGTGGATCCATCCGGTCTGGTCGTGACCAATAATCACGTTGTCGAAGGCGCCGACCAGTTCAAGGTTTCGCTCTCCGACAAGCGCGAATTCGAGGCCGAGATCGTGCTCAAGGACAGCCGTACCGATCTGGCGGTGTTGCGGCTGAAGGATACCCACGAGAAATTCCCGACGCTCGATTTCGCGAATTCCGATGAGCTCCTGGTGGGTGACGTCGTGCTCGCGATCGGCAATCCCTTTGGCGTCGGACAGACCGTCACCCACGGCATCATTTCGGCGCTGGCGCGCACGCAGGTCGGCATTTCCGACTATCAGTTTTTCATCCAGACCGACGCCGCGATCAATCCGGGCAATTCGGGCGGCGCCCTGGTCGACGTGACCGGCAAGCTCGCCGGCATCAATACCGCGATCTTCTCGCGTTCCGGTGGATCGCAGGGCATCGGCTTTGCGATCCCGGCCAATATGGTGCGGGTGGTGGTGGCCTCGGCCAAGAGCGGCGGCAAGGCGGTCAGGCGGCCATGGCTGGGCGCCCGCCTGCAGGCGGTGACGCCGGAGATCGCCGAGACATTGGGGCTTCGGTTGCCGTCCGGTGCGCTGGTCGCCAACGTCGTCCCGAACAGTCCGGCGGCACGGGCCGGGCTGAAATTGTCGGATCTGATCGTCGCGATCGACGGGCAGGCGGTCGAGGATCCCAATGCGTTCGATTATCGCTTTGCAACGCGGCCGCTCGGCGGCAAGTCCGATATCGACGTGCAACGCGCCGGCAAGCCGGTCAAGCTGACGATCCCGCTTGAGACCGCGCCCGATACCGGGCGTAACGAGATTGTGCTGACCACACGCTCGCCGTTCCAGGGGGCGAAGGTTGCCAACATCTCGCCGGCGGTCGCCGATGAATTGCATCTGGATGCGGACACCGAAGGCGTCGTGGTGACCGACCTCGCCGACGGCGGAACGGCGGCCAATGTCGGCTTCCAGAAGGGCGATATCATCCTGGCGGTCAACAGCCAGAAAATCGCCAGGACCAGCGATCTCGAAAAGGCGACGCGCGACGCGCTGCGGCTATGGCGCATCACCCTGTTGCGCGGCGGCCAGCAGATCAACGTTACGCTCGGCGGATGAGCCCGAAGCGCCCACGCGAGGGGACCAGCCTGTTCGCCGCTGCGGGGATGGAGCAGGATGCGCCGCATCCGCTTCCGGACCGATTGCGTCCGCGCACGCTGTCGGATGTCGTCGGCCAGGACCACATTCTGGGACCGGACGGCGCGCTGACCCGCATGCTGGCGACGCGTACGCTGGGCTCGCTGGTGTTCTGGGGCCCGCCGGGCACCGGCAAGACCACGGTGGCGCGGCTGTTGGCGGATGCCACCGAATTGCATTTCGAACAGCTCTCGGCGGTGTTTTCCGGCGTCGCCGATCTGAAGAAGGCGTTCGACGCGGCCCGCGCGCGGCGCGAGATGGGCAAGGGAACGTTGTTGTTCGTCGATGAGGTGCATCGGTTCAACCGCGCCCAGCAGGATTCGTTTCTGCCCGTGATGGAAGACGGCACCGTGGTGCTGGTCGGTGCCACCACCGAAAATCCCTCGTTCGAACTTAACGCGGCGCTATTGTCGCGGGCGCGCGTGCTGGTGTTTCATTCGCTCGACCCCTCGGCGATCGAACGGCTGTTCGCCCATGCCGAGAGCGTCGAGGGCAGGGCGCTGCCGCTCGATACCGAGGCCCGCGCCGTCCTGGTGCGGATGGCCGACGGCGATGGCCGCGCCGCGCTGACACTGGCCGAAGAGGTCTGGCGCGCCGCGCGCGAGGGCGAGGTCTTCGATGCGCAGAAACTGCAGGACATTCTGCAGCGCCGCGCGCCGATCTACGACAAGTCGGCCGACGGTCATTACAATCTGATTTCGGCGCTGCATAAATCGGTGCGCGGCTCCGATCCGGATGCGGCGCTGTATTATCTCGCCCGCATGATGGACGCTGGCGAAGATCCGCTGTTTCTGGCGCGGCGCGTGGTGCGCATGGCGGTCGAGGATATCGGGCTTGCGGATCCGCAGGCGCTGGTGATCTGCAACGCCGCCAAGGACGCCTATGATTTTCTCGGCCATCCCGAGGGCGAGTTGGCGATCGCGCAGGCGGTGATCTATCTCGCCACCGCGCCGAAATCGAACGCGGCCTACAAGGCGTTCGGCGCGGCGATGCGCGCGGCCAAGGAGGGCGGCTCGCTGCTGCCGCCGAAGCATATTCTGAATTCACCGACCAAGCTGATGAAGTCGGAAGGCTATGGTGGCGGTTACGAATATGACCACGACACCCCGGAGGCCTTTTCCGGACAGGATTATTTTCCCGAGGCGCTTGGACGCCAGACCTTCTACGATCCGCCCGACCGCGGCTTCGAGCGCGAGATCCGCAAGCGGCTGGATTACTGGGCGAAGCTGCGCCGCGAGCGCGGTTGAACTATCCTTAAGGTTGTATTATCCTGCGATTTCTAGGAAATCGGGGGTGCATATGACAACCGATGTTCTGATCAAGATCGCACCACTTATCGGCGGCGGCATTCTCCTGATCATTTGCCTGATCGGCATCATGCGCAGCCCCGCGGTTCCCAACATCTATGCCGGGCTGCTCGCGTTTGGCGCGCTGTTGTTCGTGATCCCCACGCTTTCCAATTTCAACTTTCATGGCCTCGGGATTGAATTTCAGGGTGCGACCACCGGTCTCGTCACCGAGCAGGCGGCCGGGATCAAGGCCCAGCTGGAGGATATCAAAACCTCGATCGCCGATCTCGGCAAGCGGATAGCTCCGGCTGCCGCCGCGCCAGCTGCGCCGTCCGCCGAATACGGAAAAAACCGCAGCTCGACCGTGATCGTCGTGTACACGACGGATCCGAAAACAAAAACGATCGCCAAGCAGATGGAGGATGATCTGCTCAAGAGAGGCTATCAGGCGACATCGCTGTTTTCGGATTATTCGGAACTCGCCGATTCCAAGAAAGGGCCATCCGGGTCGGTGCGGTTTGTGTATACCGATCCGGCGCTGGCCACTCCGGTCAAGCTGATGTTGCGGCCCGAGACCTCGGGCCTGACGGTGCTTGCGGATGATCAGCGCGCGCAGATGTCAGGGGATGTGCAAGTCTTGTTGTTTTAACAAGTGCTGTTGTTTTGAATTGAACTGCCGGCGCGGCTCGACATCGAGCGCTATTTGCCGGTCTTGACGAAGTCGAGAATTTCGCCGGTCAACCGCGTATCGGCGGTGTTGATCGAATATATCTCCGACATATGACTATGCTGCGGCAATAGCAGCGCACGGGCGCATCCGACCGGTCTCTTGCAGGCGGCCTGTTTCAGGATATCGAACTGCTCGACGAAAACGGGCGGGTCGAGTTCTGCGGTAACCGCCATCAGCGGAATGTTCGTCATCATCAAACCCTGCAGCGATGATTGCCCGTCATAGCGCGAGGAATCTTCGCCGAAATAGGCGCGTTCGGGATCGCCGGGCGGTGTCGCCGTCAGGTCGTAGATGCCGGATGCCATGATCGCGCCTTTGAGCCCGCCATCCCTGACCTTGTAGAATTCCGGATGCGACACGTAGCTTGCGACATGGACCGCGCCGGCCGAATGCCCCATCAGGTAGATGCGCGCGGGATCGCCGCCGCGTTCGCTGATCTTGTCGCAGACCCACTGAACAGCGGCGGCAACGTCTTCGGCGCCCGCGGGCCAGGTAAACTGCGGCGCCAGCCGATAGGTGATGTTGACGCCGACGAAGCCGTTCTTCACCGCCCACAGCATGACGTTGTCGTAGAACGGCGTTCCCGGCAAACGCTTGTTGCCGCGGGTGAAGGCGCCGCCATGGACGAAGATCAACACCGGGCGGCCCATTGAAGGCGTCTGCGGCATGAAGACGTCGAGCAGGTTGCGGTCCGCGGGGCCGTATTTGATATCCCGCTCGATCCTGACGTCGGGGTAGGGCTCCTTTTCCTGCAGCGGCGCATAGAGCAAAGCGGTGTTCGGCGGGTCGATGACGCGGCCTAGTTCCCGCAGCTTGCCGGCGATTTCCGGCGGCATCGGGCCGTCCTCGGCAACGGCAGCGCTCGCGGCGAGAACGGCGGCAAGAACAGCTAAAACCGGCCTGGATAACGCCATCCCCGATACTTCCCTGTTTTCTCGACTGTTTGACCCAGCATGGCCGATCCCACACCGGATTTGTACCGATTTCACCGTGACGATTCGCTGCTTTTGGGCTACCCAACGGCTCAGTTAGGAGTTGCAATCACCATGAGCCGTCGCGTCAAGAGACCACTGGCGAAACGCCCGCCCGGCGATCGTCCGAAGGGCGCGCGTCCCTATCGGGGCTCGCAGGCGGAGCGGCCGCAGGGGCATCGTCCCGGCGGCAAGCCGCCGGCGCGGTTTGCTTCGTCGGCGCCGCGCGCCGTCAGGCCACCGCCCTTCGTCGCCGAGCCCGAGAAGATCGTGGTCGAGCCGCCGCCGCTGCCCACCAAGGTTCAGACCGTGGTGGTGACCGCGGATGAGAACAACATGCGCGTCGACCGCTTTCTGGAGGCGCGCTTTCCCGGCCTGTCCTTCTCCCACATCCAGCGCATCGTCCGTAAGGGCGAATTGCGCGTCAACGGCAAGCGCGCCGACAGCAAGGATCGGCTGGAGGAGGGGCAAAGCATTCGGATTCCGCCGCTCAAGCTCGATACGCCCAAGGTCGCCGGCGAGCTCTCGGAAGCGGCGACCAAGACGCTTTCGGCGCTCAAGGACATGATCCTGTTTGAGGATGCCGACGTCATGGTGCTGAACAAGCCTGCCGGGCTGGCGGTGCAGGGCGGCTCCGGGATTACGCGCAATGTCGACGATATGCTCGAGGTGATGCGCGACGCCAAGGGCCAGAAACCCCGGCTGGTGCACCGGCTCGACAAGGAAACCTCAGGCTGCCTCTTGATCGCGAAAACGCGTTTTGCGGCGACCGCGCTGACCGGCTCGTTCCGCCATCGCTCCGCGCGCAAGATCTACTGGGCGCTGGTGGCGGGCGTGCCGAAGCCGAAGCAGGGCCGCATCTCGACCTATCTCGCCAAGGAAGAGAGCGAGGACGATACCATCATGCGCATCGCCGCCCATGGCGACGAGGGCGCGAGCCATGCGGTGACCTATTACGCGGTGGTCGAGACCTCGGCGCAGAAACTCGCCTGGGTTTCGCTGAAGCCGGTGACCGGACGGACCCATCAATTGCGCGCCCACATGGCCCATATCGATCACGCCATCGTCGGGGACCCCAAATATTTCAACAAGGAAAACTGGCAATTGCCGGGTGGCCTGCAGAAGCGGCTGCATTTGCTGGCGCGCCGGATCGTGATTCCGCATCCGCGCGGCGGCGTGATCGACGCTACCGCGCCGCTGCCGCCGCACATGCTGCAATCCTGGAATCTGCTGGGCCTTGAGGCCGACCGGTTCGACCCGATCGAGAACGCCCCTGAAGAATGACAGCGGCGGCGCGACATGAGGGCGCCGTCAGCAATCTTTTCCGGCAGGCGCAACAAGGATCAAATCGAGGGCGCGCGATTGAGGTATCGCTGGCTTCCATCTGTTCTGGCACCAGCCTGCCATCGTGCACATTCGGAGGCTCCGCTCATGATCGCGAATCCGTTCCGCGTCGCGCTTTTTCTCCTGCTTGGCGGGGCTGCCTGCGGCACCGCGACCGCTAACGCGCAGACACTCGCTCTGGTGGGAGGCAGTGTGTACGCGTCGCCTGACGCGACCCCGTTGCCCGATGCGGTCGTTGTCACGTCCGGCGGCGTGATTACCGCGATTGGCAGCCGCGGCGAAATCCAGCTTCCCCAGGATGCCCGCGTCATCGATTGCTCCGGCAAAACCGTTGTTGCCGGCTTCTGGAACAGTCACGTCCATTTCACGGAAGCTGCATGGAGAAACGCGGCTAGCGCACCGGTAGCGCCGCTGGAAGACCATATGCGGGAGATGCTGACCAGATGGGGGTTCACCACCGTGTGGGACCTCGGTTCCGATCCGGACGATACCTTGGCGCTGCGCCGCCGCATCGCCGCCGGTGAAGTCGCGGGCCCCAATATCTTTCTGGCTGGCAGCATCTTCCCCAAAGGCGGGCATCCCGTCTATCTGCCTGCCGAGATGCAGCTCCCCGAAGCCGCCACACCGGACCAGGCCACGCAGATGGCGCGCTATTATCTGGGAAGAGGGCTGGACGGAATAAAACTGTTCACCGGCGCCTATATGGGCGACAAGCCCGTCGTGAATATGGAGCCGGCCACGGCCGCAGCCGCGGTCGAGGTGGCCCATGCGGAGCACAGGCCGGTATTCGCCCATCCGCAAAACCAAACCGGTGTCGACACGGTCATTGCGGCGGGAGTCGATGTGATGGCCCACACCATTCCCGGCGGACCCGCCTACAGCCCCGAGCAGCTCGCCCGATTCAAGTCGCAGGGGATCGCATTGATTCCGACGCTTTCTCTGTTTGCGCACATACCTGGCGGCCCCGCATTGA
The DNA here is from genome assembly GCF_050014615.1 of Bradyrhizobium sp. Taxonomy (GTDB): domain Bacteria; phylum Pseudomonadota; class Alphaproteobacteria; order Rhizobiales; family Xanthobacteraceae; genus Bradyrhizobium. Next base: position 26,209 of record NZ_JBEKCZ010000026.1, read on the forward strand.
CCGACATGCTGGTGGGGTCCGGCGTCAGCCAGCTCAAGACGTTTTCAGGGAACGGCGGTGTCGTTCTGTTTGGGACCGACGTCGGCTTCACCAAACTCTATGACACCACGCAGGAATACGAACTCATGCACCGCGCGCTTTCGGAACGACAGGTGCTGGCGTCGCTGACGACTAGTCCGGCGCTGTATTTCAAAGCTGCGAACAAGGGCAGGGTTGAAAAGGGGCTTGATGCCGATCTGGCGATTCTTGACGGCGACCCGGTCGCCGACGTTCGTAACCTTGCCAGGGTCGCCTACACCATTCGGGCGGGCCAGATCATCTATCAGAAACCGTAACAGGCTGCCGCCGCCGCGGCCGGGCTCGGCGCGAGCGACCGCGAGGCCTGCTTGCGCCGCTGCGCCAATCGGTCGTTGCGGGTTCTCGTTGGCGCGGCAGCGGCGGCCCGACTTCCTACGTAATCCCACGTATTGGTGCGCTGCACAAATTCAATGAAATTGGCGCTGGAGAGGCGCCAGATGTCCGTTTCGGCCCATATTCCGCTGATCGCCCGGCGAACTTCGAACATTGCGATTGAGACACCCGCGGGCGTCGGAGCCGCGTGATGTCCTTCGCCAGCTTCTTCGGCCTTCGACTTCGCCAAATTCTGGGCATTTTGAGGTGGATCGCGATCGTCGTTCCGATGGCTGTCGTCGTGGGGTCGCTCTGTGCCGGCTTCCTGTGGAGTCTTGACGCCGTCACCAGGGCCCGGTTCGCCTTTCCCTGGCTGCTATTCGGGTTGCCGATCGCCGGCTTCGCGATGGCCTTCGTCTATCAATGGATCGGACGTTCAGCCGAGGCGGGCAACAACCTTATCGTCGATCAAATCCACGAGCCCGGTGGCGGGGTTCCGCTGCGCATGGCGCCCCTGATTTTTGTTTCGACCGTCGTGACGCATCTGTTCGGCGGCTCGGCGGGTCGCGAAGGCACGGCGGTTCAACTCGGCGGCAGCATCGCAAGCGGTTTTGGACGCCTGTTCCGGCTCGATCCGGCCGATGTCCGCGTGGTGCTGATGGCTGGAATCGCCGCGGGATTCGGCGCCGTGTTCGGCACCCCGATCGCGGGCGCCATCTTCGCGCTCGAGGTTCTGACCGTCGGACGCATCCAGTATGAAGCGCTGATTCCCAGTCTGATGGCGGCCATTGCCGCGGACTGGACCTGTCATGCGTGGCGTATCGAACACACGCATTATCAAATCTCGTTTCTGTCGGGCGCCGTCGATCCGGCGTCGTTCCATCTCGACGCCCTGCTTTTTCTCAAGGTTTGCGTGGCGGGAATTGCCTTCGGACTGGTCGGACGGATGTTCGCCGAAGTCTCGCATTCCAGCCAGGCGATCCTGAAGAATATCCTTCCATACGCGCCAATCCGCGCGGCACTGGGCGGCGTCGCGATTATCGGACTGGTCTACCTGTTTGGCACCAGGGAGTATCTCGGCCTCGGCGTGTGGTCGCCCAATCCCGCCGATGCAACCATTTCGTCGTTTTTCGATGGCGGCCATATCGATCACTGGAGCTGGCTCTGGAAAACGCTGTTCACCGTGGTCACGCTGACGTCGGGCTTCAAGGGCGGCGAAGTCACGCCGATTTTCTTTATTGGTGCAGCACTTGGCAACGCACTCTCCGGCGTGCTCGGAGCCCCGACGGACTTGTTCGCCGGGTTGGGCCTTATCGCCTTGTTCGCGGGAGCATCGAACACGCCGCTGGCTTGCATGATCATGGGGATCGAGCTGTTTGGCGCCACGCATGCCGCTTACATGGCTGTCGCATGTTTCCTTGCGTATCTGTGCAGCGGCCACTCCAGCATTTACCTCTCGCAGCGTATCGGCGTTCCCAAGACGTCTTCCGATCAAATCCCGCCGGATGTGTCGATGCGCCATGTCCGGGATTTCGGTTCGTCACCGATCGTCGATTTCATCGATCGCCTTCAATACCGCCGGCAAGCCGCTCGTCAGATTCCGGACAACCAACAGAAGGTTCAAGCCATGACCCCATTTTCCCACAAACTCGCGCCCAAAGAGATCGGCATGGTCCGGATCTACATGAAACCCCGCGAAAAGGCGCCCTTGAACGGAAAGTCGCTGTTCGGTGGACGACCGTTGTACCGCGAGCTGATTCTGGCGGCAAAAAGCTCGGGCATCATGAACGCCGTCGCGCACCACACGCACTTCGGCTACAGCAATCACGGTAAAACCCATGACCAGGGATTTGAAGTTCCAAACCCCGATCTCACGATGTGCGTCGAATTGATCGGCCAGCGCGATCAACTGGAAACGTTCACGCGAAAGCACGGGGCGTGGCTCCAGGGCAAGGTCATCATCTACAAGCACATCGAGCACTGGGACATCGTTGATTCAACGCTGGCGACGGAAGACATCGTCAGATCGCTGCCGATCGCGAGCGCCGTGTGAGCGGCAGACGTTGCGCCGCGCGGCGGGTGTGGCGCGGCTGAGGTTTCCGACCTTATGGGTTGGCGCCCTGGTTTCTGTACTGCGCCAGAAACATCCGCAGGGAATCGTGCGGGCTCTCGATATCCGATATCACCCAGCCCTCGGGACCGTTCACCAGAATGAAGTTCAGGGTAACGGCGCGGCCTTGATTGTCGAAGGCGACGGCGACATAGGTCTTGTCGAACTGCTTGCGCAGGATTGATATCGAGATGGCGCCGAGCTTCCAGGTCGGGCTCTGGACCAGAAAGTCGTAGGGCGGTCGGGTTGACGCGCGCCAGGCCTCGCGCAGGCCCGGATCGAAGAACTGGCGCACCGTGGCGGCATCGCGCGGCAGCCCGTTCGACAGATCGGACGACCTGTCGCCGTAATAGGCATAGACATTCCGGACCAGCGATTCCGGGGAGCGGAACCCTGCCTCAATGGGCGAAATGCCGGCAGCGGCGAGCAGAACAAGGCTTGCAAGTAAAACCCGCATAAAGACCTTCGCCATCGCCGGCCGGCTCGCTTTATTTGCATCCATCCTTGTCGTACCCTGCCTACCGATATCACCGACGCATTGAAGCCGAAATGGAAGCCGAAAACGCAAATGCGTGAATTGTTCGATGAAGTGGCGGGCCATTCTGCGCTCGATCCGGAGGAGGCGGTGCGGCGCACGACCCGCACACCGCGCCGCAAGCGTTTTTATGCCAGGGCCGATGCCGCGGAAGCAGCCGGCGGATTTGCCATCACCCTCGATGACAAGCCGATCCGCACCCCTTCCGGGCGCGCGCTGACGGCGCCGAGCCGCGAGATCGCCGACGCCATCGCAGGGGAATGGCAGGCGCAGGCAGAGCTGATCGATCCCCTGACGATGCCGTTCACCCGGTTTGCCAATAGCGTGGTCGATGCCGTGATCGACCGGGTCGATGCCGTCACCGAGGACGTCGCGAAATATCTGGAGTCAGATCTGTTATTCTATCGTGCCGGCCATCCCGAAGCCCTGGTGGCGCGCGAGGCCGCGCAGTGGGACCCGATCCTGTTCTGGGCCGCGGACACGCTGGGCGCCCATTTCATACTGGCCGAGGGAATCGTGCATGTCCGTCAGCCCGAGACGGCTGTTGCCGCGGTGCGTGCCGCGCTGCCGTCCGATCCCTGGTCGATCGCGGCGCTGCATGTGATCACGACATTGACCGGCTCGGCGCTGCTCGCTCTGGCGCTGCTGCATGGCGTGCTCGATCAGGATCAGGTCTGGGCCGCCGCCCATGTCGACGAGGACTGGAACATCGAAAAATGGGGCATCGATGAGGAGGTCGCCGCGCGCAGGGCGGCCCGATGGGTCGATTTCAAGGCCGCCGCGGGCATATTGAAAGCGCTCAACTCGAGCATGGGTTAACGGCGGGTTTACGACACAGGGGTAGCGTCAACCGGGCCTGACCCGGTGCAGTAGGCCCCAGTAAACCTAAGTAAACCCATGTCGATCGTGATTACCCCGAACATTCCGCAGGTCGCCGCGCAGGGCGCCACAGCGAATATTGTGCTGCAGCCGGGCAGCGTGATCAGCGCCAAGGTGCTGCAGATCCTCGGCAACGATCAGGCGACCATCTCGATTGGCGGCCAGCCGCTCGACGTGGTGTCGCAGGTCCCGCTGCAGGCCGGCCAGACGCTGCAGCTCCAGGTTTCGCAGACCCCTGATGGCATCGGCCTCGCGGTGGTCAGCCAGCAAAGCGGTGCTTCCGCCAGCCAGGGTGCCGCCACATCGACCGCGGCAGGCGACTCCGTGACCCTGGCGCCAGGCGCGGTGGCGAGTATTGCGGTTCCGGCGACGTCCGGGACCGTGGTGGCCAACCAGCTCACCGCGCTGGAGACTTCAGCGGTCTCGGCCGCGGCCCAGACCGCGGTGACCCAGCAGACTTCGCTGGCGACGTTGTTTTCCAATCTCGGCGTTGCCGCCGGGCTGAGCGGCTTGCCGCCGCAGGTTCAGCAGGCGGTGGCGCAAGTGCTGGCGCAGCAGACCAGCCTCGATCCGGGCCTGACCGGCGATGACATCAAGCAGGCGTTTCAGAGTTCCGGGCTGTTTCTGGAAGCATCGCTGGCGTCCGGAGCGGTGTCGTCCTCCGCCGGGGCGCCGGATCTCAAGGCGGCGCTGATTGTGCTGCGTCAGGTGCTGACGACCTCGCTGGGCACAGCTCCGGTGACACCGGGCACATCGGCGACGCAGAGCGTGCCGGCGACGACGGCAACCGCACCTTCGGGCGCGACATTGTCGGCGGCGGCGCCAGGCACGACGCCGACCGAGGTGGTTGCGCAGCAAGGCGCCACGCCAACGGCGCCGGGAGCCGTCGTGGTCGAGCCGGGCAGCCAACCGTCCGTTCAACTATCGCAGCCGGTCACGATTATCGCCGCGCCGGAAACGCCGACGGTGCTGTCGCCCGAACTGGCGCCGCTGCTCGCCTCCGAAATCACGACATCAGCGGCTTCCGCACAAACCGCCGCCGCGTCGCAAAGCGCGGCACCTGTCGTCGCACAGGAAATTCTCGACCTCGGCGCGGCCAACCAGACGATCTCGTCCGCAGCGACGTCGGCGGACGCCGCCGCGCGGGCTGCCGCCAGCAGTGCGGCCCTCAACCTGCTGCAGGAAGCCGCCGTGCAGACCAGTCCGCTGGCGGCGGGAAACCTGGCCAGGTTCGCGTTCGACAACAGCCAGGCGCTTTCGCTGCTTCCGACGCTGACGGGCGCGCGCCCCCTGGCGGTCGATGACGCCGAATTCGCGCGCACCAACCTGCCACCGCCGCCGATCAATGGCGCGTTGCCGGCGGCGCAGCCGGTGCTGCCCGCGACGCTGGTGTCAAACTCTTCGGCCGAAACAGCCATGCAGCATCTGCTCGCCGATACCGACGGCGCGATCGCGCGGCAGACGCTGCTGCAGGTGGCGTCATTGCCCGGCCAGACCGATACGGCCACGGGGCGGCTCGATCCCACCGCGCCACGCTGGAATTTCGAAATCCCGTTCGCGACGCCGCAGGGCACCGCGATGGCGCAATTCGATATTTCGCGTGACGGCGGCGGTCGCGAGGCCGGAGCTGCCAAGCAAGTCTGGCGGGCGCGGTTCTCGCTCGACGTCGAACCCGCCGGTCCGGTCCATGCGATGGTATCGCTCACGGGAGAGCGGACTTCAGTGCGGATGTGGGCGGAGCGGCCCGCGACCGCGGCGCAATTGCGCGCCGGGGTTTCGCAGCTCAGCCAGGCCTTGAGCCGGGCCGAATTGCAGCCGGGTGATATCGTGGTCCGCGACGGCGCGCCGGTGCAATCGGCCTCGGCGCCGGCGGGGCATTTTCTGGATCGCGCGCTATGAGTGCCGACACCAGGAGCCAGCTCGCGGTCGCGCTGCATTACGACCGAACGGGCGCGCCGCGGGTTGTCGCCAAGGGCAAGGGCAGCATCGGCGCCAAGATCATCGAGGTCGCCAAGGCCCATGACATCCCGATCGAGGAGAACGAGGTGCTGGCGGGCGCGCTCTCCAATGTCGAACTCGGCGACGAGATTCCGGCCGAGCTCTACAAGGCGGTGGCGGAAGTCCTGATCTTCGTGCTGCGGCTGTCGGGACGCATCCGGTAACAAGCTGTCATGCCCGGCCTTGTGCCGGGCATCCACGTCTTACTGCACTTAAACGAAGAAAGACGTGGATGGCCGGCAAGAGCCCGGCCATGACGAAAAAGCGAGTCATTTCCAAGTCATCATTTCACCACGATGTCATTCGCATCGTCGCCGGCGTTTTGAGGCCGGATCGGAAATTGCCATCATGATCAATCGCCGCCATGTGCTCGGGGCGCTCGCCGGTGCGAGCCTATTGCCGTCGCGGGGCTCTGCCAATGTCGTGTACCAGCGCAGCGAGATTCGCGAGGATCTGGCCAGGCGATTTACTGACGTCGGAACGGCCGGCACGTTCGTCGGCTACAAGATCGACGATTATCTCGTCATCGCCAGCGACAAGGACCGCTCGGGCGAGGCGAAACTGCCGGCCTCGACCTTCAAGATTCCGAATTCCATCATCGCGCTGGAGACCGGCGTGGTCGGCGATCCCGACAAGGACGTCTTCAAATGGGATGGCGTCACCAGAAGCTTTGAGGCCTGGAATCGCGACCACACCTTGCGCTCGGCGATCGCCGCCTCTGCCGTGCCGGTCTATCAGGAGATCGCCCGGCGCATCGGCGCGGAGCGGATGCAGAAATATCTCGATCTGTTCGAATACGGCAACCGCGATATCGGTGGCGGCATCGACCAGTTCTGGCTCACCGGAAACTTACGCATCGATCCGGTGCAGCAAGTCGATTTCGTCGACCGGCTGCGGCGCGGCAGCCTGCCGGTCTCGAAGCGCAGCCAGGAGCTGGTGCGCGATATCCTGCCCGTCACCAAATCAGGCGATTCCATCATTCGCGCCAAGTCCGGCCTCCTTGGGGCCGAGATCGGCAAGCCGTCGCTGGGCTGGATGGTGGGCTGGGCCGAGAAGGGCAGTGCGAATACCGTGTTCGCGCTCAATCTCGATGTGCGCGAGCCGCATCATATTGCCGATCGCATGAAGCTGACGCAGCAGTGCCTCGCCGACATCGGCGCGATCTGATCCAAACACCTGCGCTGATCCCGCTGGCGCGGGAAAGCCGGCTGGATTAGCATCCGGGCACCAACAAGAAACGCCCGGAGGAAGTCATGAAATCTGCCATCTGGATGTCGTCGCTGATGCTCGCCGCGGCCGGCGGCTGGCTCGCCGCCACCATGTTCCCGCCGTCCGCGACCGCCAGGGAACCGCGCTTTCCGCAACTCACCATGGACCAGCTCAGCGACGCGCAAAAGCCGCTCGGCGAGCAGGTGATGAAGATCTCCAGCGTCGGCCTCGGCGGACCCTACAATCCGATCATGCGCAGCCCGGTGCTGGGTCAGCGGCTGTTCGATCTGTTTCATTATCTGCGCTGGGAAACCTCGGTGCCGACCAAGCTCAACGAGTTTGCGATCCTGATCATCGGGCGGCAATGGCGCTCGCAGGTCGAGTGGTTCGCGCACGCGCCGCTGGCGGCGAAAGCCGGACTATCGGCCGATATCATCGCCGAGCTCAAGGCCAACAAGCGGCCGTCCGGCATGGCCGAGGATGAGGCCGTGGTTTACGATTTCGTCACCGAGCTCACCACCACGCAGAAGGTGTCGGACGAAACCTATGCGCGGGCCAAGAAAATCTTCAGCGATCAGCAGATCGTGGATTTGACCGGCGTCGCCGGCAATTACGTCATGGTGGCGATGATGCTGGCGATGGCGGAGGAAACCACGCCCCCCGGCAAGGAGCCGCCGTTCAAGGTCGGGGAGAAGTAGGGGGGATATCGTCATTCCGGGGCGATGCGTAGCATCGAACCCGGAATCTCGAGATTCTCCGATGTGCAATTGCACATCTGAGGTCTGGTCCTTCGGACCATCCCGGAATGACTGAATCCGAATTGCGACGGCTGTTGCCGTTGCAGCGACGCGCAGCGAAACAGTTATCTACCCAAGCCAACAAGCAGTGAGAGAGGATGTCAATTCGCCGCCGCCCTGGCATCCTTGCCGATGCGGCCGAGATGGGTGAAGCCGAATCCGGCACTGTATTTCAGGCCAAAGCCGAGCGCGCGGTCGATGCCGATATGCGCCAGCCAGATCATCGCGATAGACAATGTCAGCGGCGAGTCGAGCCCGAATCCTGTTGTCATCAGGGTCATCGGCGCCATGTAGCTGTGCGCGGCATTATAGATGATGGCGCCCACCCTTGGACCGGCGAGATAGCCCAGAAAGCTCAGATCCGGCACCAGGAACAATAAAGCGTAGACCCACCACGATCCGCCCCAGACCGCGTAGAGCAGCGTCATTCCCGCAAACAGCGCCAGCCCCTCGAGCCGCAGCAGCGTCCGCAATCCGCCGGTCACGGTGCCCGTGGTCTCTGCGCTCGCGATATCGGTCATGGACTCTGCCTCCCATTTTGGCCCCGGATATAGCGTGCGCCGGGCCAGGATACTACAGGGCCGCCAGATGCCCGGAAGGGCGTTTCCCGCCGGCAAAATGCCGTGTTAGAACGCATTCAAATCTTGCAAATCTTGGAACGTCTGCAAATCGGGTGGGAATAGACGCATGAAAGATATCCTGGATACCCTTGAGGACCGTCGCGCCGGTGCCAAGCTCGGCGGCGGCGAGAAGCGCATCGAGGCGCAGCACGCCCGCGGCAAGCTGACCGCGCGTGAGCGCATCGAGCTTTTGCTCGACAAGGGCAGTTTCGAGGAGTTCGACATGTTCGTCGAACATCGCTCGGTCGAATTCGGCATGGAAAAGACCAAGGTGCCCGGCGACGGCGTCGTCACCGGCTGGGGCACCGTCAACGGCCGCAAGACCTTTGTGTTCGCCAAGGACTTTACGGTGTTCGGCGGCTCGCTCTCCGAGACCCATGCGCAGAAAATCGTCAAAATCCAGGACATGGCGATGAAGGCGAGGGCGCCGATCATCGGGCTGTACGATGCCGGCGGCGCGCGGATCCAGGAAGGCGTCGCGGCGCTCGCGGGCTATTCCTATGTGTTCCGCCGCAACGTCATTGCGTCAGGCGTGATCCCGCAGATCTCCGTCATCATGGGCCCCTGCGCCGGCGGCGACGTCTATTCGCCGGCCATGACCGATTTCATCTTCATGGTGAAGAACACGAGCTACATGTTCGTCACCGGACCCGACGTGGTCAAGACCGTCACCAATGAGGTAGTCACGGCGGAAGAACTCGGCGGCGCCAGCGTGCACGCCACGCGCTCCTCGATCGCGGACGGCGCGTTCGAGAACGACGTCGAGACGCTGTTGCAGATGCGCCGGCTGATCGATTTCCTGCCCTCCAACAACACCGACGGCGTTCCGGAATGGCCGAGCTTTGACGACATCGGGCGGGTCGACATGTCCCTGGACACGCTGATCCCCGACAATCCGAACAAGCCCTACGACATGAAGGAGCTTATTCTCAAGGTCGTGGACGAGGGCGACTTCTTCGAAATCTCCGAGGCGTTTGCCAAGAATATCGTCACCGGCTTCGGCCGCATCGCCGGCCGCACGGTGGGCTTCGTCGCCAACCAGCCGATGGTGCTGGCGGGCGTGCTCGATAGCGACGCCTCGCGGAAAGCCGCGCGCTTTGTCCGATTCTGCGATGCCTTCAACATCCCGATCGTGACCTTCGTCGACGTGCCGGGCTTCCTGCCGGGCACCGCGCAGGAATATGGCGGATTGATCAAGCACGGCGCGAAACTCTTGTTCGCCTATTCGCAGTGCACGGTGCCGCTGGTCACGGTCATCACGCGGAAGGCCTATGGCGGCGCGTTCGACGTGATGGCGTCGAAGGAAATCGGCGCCGACATGAACTACGCCTGGCCATCCGCGCAGATCGCGGTGATGGGCGCCAAGGGCGCGGTGGAAATCATCTTCCGCAGCGACATCGGCGACGCCGAAAAAATCGCCGCCCGCACCAAGGAATATGAAGACCGCTTCCTGTCGCCCTTCATCGCCGCCGAGCGCGGCTATATCGACGACGTCATCATGCCGCATTCGACCAGGCGCCGGATCGCGCGGGCACTGGCGATGCTGCGGGACAAGCATGTCGAGATGCCGATGAAGAAGCACGACAATTTGCCGTTGTGAGAATTAAGTACAATAATCCCTTAGCTGTTCGGGCGATCTATTATGGCAATATATGAACAGCGCGCAACGCTATTCCTAGATTTACTGGGATTCAGAAGCTTAATCCAAGGGCGCAGAGAAAAAGACATCCTAGATAGTTTCAAGACCTTATCGAAATTTGCTGCCCAGTATGAAGACTTTGACATCGACTTTCAATCTACGGCATTTTCGGATTG
>NZ_JBEKCZ010000027.1:0-34695 GCF_050014615.1 Bradyrhizobium sp.
TACCAGCCGCGGATGACCGAGAAAATCTATGACCTGCTCTTGCAACACGTCCGGCGGATTCTGCTCCAGGGTCATTCCGTCGTCGTCGACGCGGTGTTCGCGCGAGAATCGGAGCGTGACGCGATCCGCGATGCCGCGCGCCGGCTGAATACAGGATTTGTCGGCCTCTTCCTTCAGGCAGATCTGGCGACCCGGCAGAACCGCGTCGGCCGCCGCGAGGGCGACGCCTCCGACGCGACGCCCGAGATCGCCGGACTGCAGGAGACATATGATATCGGTCAGCTCGACTGGGCCATTATCGATGCTTCCGGGACGCCCGAACTAACCCTGAGACGAAGCCAAATCCAGATCGCCCGCTGTGAGGCGGCCACCTGATGTAGCTGCGCGCTCGACCACCGTCATCATTGACGGACGTAGTCGCCGGGCGCATCGGGCAGGCTCTGTCCGTGGCGGCTCGCACAGCTCGCCCGATTGCGCGGTCAGCCACTTCGTCCATTCCGACCACCAGGAGCCCTCGACCTTTCCGACCTCCTTCAACCACTGGTCCGGACCGACATAGGGCGAATTCACCGGCTTGGTCTTGACCTGATAGAAGTGACCAGGCTGGCTCGGCGGCGCCACGATGCCCGCATTGTGACCGCCGCTGGTCAAAAGATAGGTCACGTCGGCTTCCACCTGATAATTTATCTTGTAAGTCGATTTCCAGGGCGCCACGTGATCGCGGACGGTCCCGACCACAAACATCGGGGCATGAATATCCGACAGCGAAATCGGCCTTCCTTCCACGAAGTAGCGGCCCTCGGCCAAATCATTATTGAGGAACAGCTTGCGCAGATACTCCGAATGCATCCGATATGGCAGGCGCGTGGCATCGGCGTTCCAGGCCATCAGGTCGCTCGGCGGCGCCCGTTCTCCCAGCAGATAATCGCGGGTTACCTGCGACCAGATCAGGTCGTTGGAACGCAGCAACTGGAATGCCCCCGCCATTTGCGTGGTTTCGAGAACGCCATGTTCCCACATCATGTCCTCGAGAAAGGCGACCTGGCTCTCGTTGATGAACAAGGTCAGTTCACCCGCTTCGGTGAAATCCGTCTGCGCCGCGAGCAAGGTGATCGATTTCAACCTGTCATCGCCGTCCCGTGCCATTGTAGCCGCCGCAATCGACAGCAATGTCCCGCCCAGGCAATAGCCCAGCGCATGAATTTTACGATCCAGCACGATGTCACCGATCGTCGCGACCGCGGCTTCGACGCCAAGCCGGCGATAATCATCAAAGGCGATATCGCGATCGCCTGCCCCCGGATTGCGCCATGAGATCATGAAGACGGTAAAGCCCTCTCCGGTCAGGAATTTCACCAGCGAATTTTCCGGCGACAAATCGAGGATGTAGTATTTCATGATCCAGGCCGGCACGATCAGGATCGGTTCCGGATGCACCTTGCCGGTGGACGGGTAGTACTGGATCAGTTCGATCAGTTCGTTGCGGAACACGACCTTGCCGGGCGAGGTGGCGACTGTTTCGCCGACGACGAATTGGTGATCGACCGGCTTGCGGGCGGCCAGCGAACGCATCCAGTCGCTGCACCAGTTCTGCCAGCCGAAGACGAAGTTCTCGCCGCCACTTCGCAACGTCTTCTGCAAGACCTCCGGATTAGTCGCCGCGAAGTTGGACGGCGACAGCATATCCAGCACTTGCCGCACCGAGAACTCGACGATCGCCTCGTTGCGCGATGCAACGCCGCGCACACCCGTCGTGGCATTGTGCCACCATCGCTCATTCAGCAGAAACGCCTGCGCCACCAAATTGAACGGGGTCCGTTCCCACTCCGGTTCTGAAAAACGCCGATCCTGCGGCTGCGGCTTGATCAAGGACCAGGGTTGCTGGCCGGTCGAGAAGTAGTGCAGGGCCGTTCCCAGAAACTTGTTCGTATTCTGCAATGCGTCCTGGGCAATTGCCATTTGCCTCTGCGGCGCCGCCGCCAGATGCGAGGCCCAGTCGATATAGGCAAGCGACAGCGCAACCGGCGATATCCCGCCGGTCAGCGGGGCCAGCGTTGCATGGAACGCGCGATCGAACCGGTAGGCCTCCGGTTCCTTGCCGCTGCCCGCTTCGGGCGCGGGCGCGGCTCGATCGCCAACCGGAACGATGTTGCGGCGGTCCTGGCCATAACCCGGGGCATGCGCCCGACATGGCAACCTCGGCACGTCAGCCCCCGGTAGGATCGATATTGGCTGTGCGGAATTCATCGCCTTCCCTTCCGGCCGGGTGATCGGCCTTGAAATGCAGGACTCCTGAAATGCAGGACTGTCGGAATGCGGATCAGTTCGGCAGCGGGTTGGCCAACAGCTTCGACGTGGCTTCGATCATTCGCTCGCCATGCTTGAACAACCGCTCGCTGTCGCGGCGGATAAAATCGATCTGATGCTGGCCGCATTCCTCGCACATCGCCTTCATGTCCTTCACCGAATGCGCGCCGGCTACCTTTGAGGCGATCTCGCTGAACAGGTGCATCTCGGTTCGCGTTCGATCGAACATCTCGGTACTGACAAATGCGATTTCCTCAAGCATCACTTTTTGCGCGCTGAACATGAAATCCAGGGCGCTTCTGTTCGCCTTGGTCACTCGCGCCACGGCGTGAGCTACGGAATCTTCGATGATCGCGGCACCAGGTTCGTAGAATTCCAGCATGGTAACCTCCGGTTTTGCGCCATTTTTAAAAGGATACGATCTCGGGTCGTCTCCCACATTGAGCTGCATCAAGCTGAACGGCTTCGGTTGTTAACGCCTCGATGGTTGACTTTTCGCCGTTGACGTTTCGACAGTTGACGTTTCGAGAGTTGACTTGGGTCAAATCGAGACGCGCCGGGTCGGATAACCTGCCCAACGTTGTTATTAATTCCAGCCCGTGGAGGCCGCCATGCGCGCCCATCAGATCATGACCCGCCCCGTTATCACCGTCACCCCGGAGACGCCGATCGTTGAAGCCGCCAATACCATGCTGCAGCGGCATATCAGCGGGCTTCCCGTCGTCGACAAGGCCGGCAAACTCGTCGGCATCATCTCGGAAGGCGACTTCATTCGCCGCAGCGAGATCGGCACGCAGCGCAAGCGCGGCCGGTTTCTGAAATTCATTCTCGGCTCCGGCAAGGAGGCAACCGATTTCGTGCACGAGCATGGCCGCAAGATCGCCGAGATCATGACACCGGATCCGCTCACCATCGACGAAGAGACCGATCTTGAGAAGATCGTGGAATTGATGGAAAAAAACGACATCAAGCGACTGCCGGTGATGCGGGACGACAAGCTGGTCGGCATCGTGTCGCGCTCCAACCTGCTGCAGGCGGTCGCCAGCCTGGCGCGCGAGATTCCCGACCCGACGGCCGACGATGACCATATTCGCAACCGCGTCATCGATAGCCTGGAGAAGAACACCTGGTGCCCCTTCGGCCTCAGCGTCACGGTGCGCGACGGTATCGTCCACCTCAGCGGCGTCATCACCGAGGAGCGTTCGCGGCAGGCGGCTGTCGTTGGCGCCGAGAATGTAGCCGGCGTCAAGAAAGTTCACGACCATCTGTGCTGGGTCGACACGATGTCGGGAATGTATCTGAACTCTCCGGAAGACGAGAATCTGGCAAAGGCGAGCTAGACCGACGCCCGCGGCGCGGCGCAATGGAGATCATCCGGCAGCGTTGTTTTCCGGGCCCAAATCTGTCTCTCGGAGATTTTGAGCCCCATGAGAAACCACGCTCGTCGGCTGGTTTGCTCGTTCGGCGGATAGTCGTTGAGGCCGGAATTCAGGTGCGACACCCCCTGCGCGAGGCGCAGGGCCTGCTCCGCCGCATAGCTCTCCCGATGAGCTGCCGACGCCGCGGTGCTGCGGTGAGGCCCATGCCGGACCCGGCGTCCTTTTATATCAGCAGAATTAGTCTTTCCCGACGGTGCAACGCTGCAGCGTGCGCATGACGTCCTCGCGCGAGATCATGCCCACCAGCTGTTGATCGCCCTCGATCACCGGCATGCTTCTGATTCGATGATCGACCATCAGTTGAAGAACCCGCGTCAACCTGGTCTCGCCCCGGACATAGATGAAATCCGGCGTCATGATATCCGCAACGGTTCGCTTCATTAGGTCATCATAACGCGGTGTCATGCGAGCCGTCGTGAATACGAAGCTGGCCAGAAAATCGAACTTCGACACCAGACCGACGATCTGGGAGGCTTCCTCGACCGGGTAGGCGTTGAAGTCGTCCTGTTCAAACAGATCCTCGAGTTCCCGCAGCGTCAGGCTGCGCGACACCGTCTTGACGTTCGGCGTCATGGAGTCGGAAGTCATCTGTTCAAGAAACCTGTACAATGCTCGATCCGCTCGATTTGACTGGGTTGGGAACCAAAGATCACTACATCACGTTTCTGCGATCCCAATTTGATCGAGGTCAAATCCGCCGACCTCAGCGCGACAGCAGCGAACACCGCTTTGAAGGATTGACGAGGCGTTTGGTCACACCGCCGAAAACCCATTCGCGAAACCGGGAATGACCGTAGGCGCCCGCAACAATGATGCCGGCGCCGACCTCCGACGCGGTCCTGTCGAGTTGCGCGGCAACGTTACCGGGCTCGCTGGGCACTCGTCCGCTGGCCAGCACGCCGTGACGCAACAGCCAGGCCACAACGTCTTCAACTCCGGATACCGCCGCCGATCTGTCGGCCTCGTCCTCAACGATTTCGGCGACGATCACATTCTTGGCCTCGCCCAGGATCGGCAGGGCATCCACGATGGCGCGCCGGCACTCGGGCGTGTCTTTCCAGCCGACCAGAACACTTCGTAAATCGAGCCACTCGCTGCCATCGGGAACAACGAGAAGGGGTCGGCCTGTCTGCATCAGAAGGTCGTTTGGGTTGGCCTGGGTGAATGGGTCCGCAAGTGCCTCTTTAGCGTTCTCTCCGACGACAATGATGTCGGCCGCCCGTGCCTGCTGGATGACAAATCTGGTCGGAAAGTCCTCGGCGCAGCGCCATTCCACGACCGCGGCACGGTTCTGCATCGCCGCGCGAAACTGCGCTTCAACCTCGGCGATGCGATTTCTGACCGCTGCCTGACCCTGGTCAATCACCCGCTGGGCCTGCTCGCCGGTCGTGAAATAAAGCGGCGGGCTGAATTCACCCGCGGTAATGCCGACCGCATTGGCGTTGAACCGCTTCGCCAATTGCCCGGCGATCTCCAGGCGGGCATCGTTCGATCGATCAAGCGCCAGGCTGACCATAACCGTCGCATACGTCATTGTTCTCTCCGGAATCGATGGCTGCGGTCGGATCCGTAGGCCGATTCCTGAGATCGAGAATGAGGCAGATCAAGGAATCGATGATTCACGGGCCGAGGGGGGCAGCCTTCCGCCGGGTTGATCTAGATCAGAATCCTCAACCCTGAGATGAATTAGCATTCAACTTGGATCAGGAGGGCGTGATGCATATTTCAGATGTAGTGTTGCAGTGTTCGCGGCGATCTCTGCGGCTCGCTGCGGAATGCAGGGATGAGCGGGTGGCCGTAGAACTCAAGCTGCTTGCTATCAGGCTCTTGCTGGCTGCCGTAGAGGACGCCGAGTTGGTCGTCGAGGAATGACCCACTTTTTTCGTGACACTGCGTGGCCCGGAGCAAAGCCGGCGCGGCGCAAATTTCCCTCCCCTGGCAGCCACACGGCAGCGCCGTTGAAACCATCCCGGCCCGGCGTGCGCTGAAGCAATAGACTGCCATTCCGGCGCGATCCCACAGCATTAACCGCAAAAGGGGTGGCTTGGTATTGGGCATGCTGGTATCTTCGCGATGCTGCCACAGGCTACGCTGCCCCGCAGGAGAAACGTGACTACCACCCCACATTCAGCGTCCGACGATCCGGTTCGAGACGAGCGTTTCCGGTTGGGCATCGAGGGGGCCGGCATCGGGATCTGGGATCTTGATCTTTCGACGCATCAATTGCTTTGGTCGAAGACGACCAGAACACTTTTTGGCGTTCGTCACGAGTTACCCCTCACCTACGAACTATTCCTTTCACTGCTTGAACCACAAGACCGCGAACCAACCGATCAGGCCGTGAAGCGCTCGGTCGAGACCGGCTGCAGTTTCGACATGCAGTACCGTGTCGATGGCCGGTCACAAGTGCACAAATGGGTTCGCGCACGCGGCAGCGTGGTGCGGGACCAGCAAGGGGTGGCCCGTCACCTCAGCGGGCTCATGATCGATATCGACGATCAGAAGCAGCTCGAAGGAGCGCTCCGAACAAGGGAAAGTCACCTTCGCTCGATCCTTGAGACTGTCCCCGATGCCATGATTGTTATCGACGGCAACGGCATCATTCAGTTCTTCAGCAGCGCCGCGGAGCGGCAATTCGGTTATCACGAACAGGAGGCCATTGGCAAAAATGTCAGCGTCCTGATGCCAAATCCGGATCGTTCACGCCACGACGGGTATCTGGCCCGTTATCTGTCCACGGGTGAACGGCATATTATCGGCGTTGGACGCATCGTGACCGGTCAACGCAAGGATGGAAGCACTTTCCCGATGCATCTTTCGATCGGTGAAATGCAATCCGGCGGGGTGCCCTATTTCACCGGATTTGTCCACGATCTGACCGAACATCAGCAGACTCAGGCGCGGGTTCAGGAACTGCAGTCGGAGCTCGTGCATGTTTCACGCTTGAGCGCGATGGGAGAAATGGCATCCGCGCTGGCGCACGAACTCAATCAGCCGCTCGCGGCCATCAGCAACTACATGAAGGGGTCGCGCCGCCTGCTGACGGCGAGCTCCGATCCCAACCGGTCCAAGATCGAGAACGCGCTGGATCGCGCCGCCGAACAGGCACTTCGCGCCGGCCAGATCATCCGTCGCCTGCGCGACTTCGTCTCGCGCGGGGAATCGGAAAAGCGTGTTGAAAGCCTGTCGAAGTTGATTGAGGAGGCCGGCGCGCTCGGACTGGCCGGCGCCCGCGAGCAAGGCGTCAAGCTTCTTTTCAGTCTGGACCCCATGCACGATCTGGTGCTGGTGGATCGCGTCCAGATTCAGCAGGTACTGGTGAACCTGTTTCGCAATGCCCTGGAGGCGATGGCGCAGACGCCGCAGCGGGAGCTTTCCGCCTCGAACACCAAGGTAGCGGACGACATGATCGAAGTTGAGGTTTCCGACACCGGCACCGGATTCCACGAGGACGTCAAGCCGAACCTATTCCAGACCTTTTTCACGACCAAGGAAACGGGTATGGGGGTGGGGCTGTCGATCAGCCGCTCCATAGTCGAGGCGCATGGCGGACGAATGTGGGCCGAAGGCAATGCTTCGGGCGGCGCGACCTTTCGCTTCACGTTGCCTGCCGCATCAAGTGAGAGTGTGACCGATGGTACATAAGGGAAAGGTCTACGTCATCGATGACGATGAGGCGATGCGCGAATCGCTCGACTTTCTGCTCGGGGCTGCCGACTTCCAGGTCACGCTGTTCGAATCCGCGCAACATTTTCTCGACGCCTTCCCGACCATCGATTTTGGATGTGTGGTGTCCGATGTGCGCATGCCCGGCATTGACGGCATTGAACTTCTGAAACGCCTCAAGGCGGGCGGCAGCCTGTTTCCCGTCGTGATCATGACCGGTCACGGCGATGTTCCGCTCGCTGTCGAGGCGATGAAGCTGGGAGCCATGGAATTTCTCGAAAAGCCGTTCGAGGATGACCGGTTGATCGGAATGATCGAGACCGCCCTCAGGATGGCGGAACCAGGCGTCAAGAGCGAAGCGGCCACGCTCGAGATTCAGTCACGGATAGCGAGCCTCAGTCCCCGCGAGCGCCAGGTCATGGATGGCCTCATCGCCGGACTCTCGAACAAGCTGATTGCCAGAGAGTACGATATCAGCCCGCGCACGATCGAGGTGTACCGGGCCAACGTGATGACCAAGATGCAGGCGGCCAGCCTCTCGGAACTGGTGCGGTTGGCGATGCGCGGCGGCGTGTTCAAAGATTGAGCCAAGTCAAGACGCCCCTGCCCGAAATGCGGTTCATACGCTGCATGAACCAGCCAAACCTCCCCATCGAGCGCAGGGTTTCGTGATGTCACCGTCACCCGCCAAAGCCGTGGTATATGTTGTCGATGACGACCCGGGCGTCCTCGGCTCGCTGCGATTTTTGCTCGAAACCGACGGATTCGACGTCGAGACGTTCAGGAACGGGCGGGCGCTGCTGAATGCGGTGGCTGCAAAAGCGGCCGACTGTTTTGTGATCGATTATAAAATGCCCAATATTGACGGTATCGACCTCGCGAGCCAATTACGCAGCCGCGACATCGCCACGCCGATTATCCTGATTACAGGCTATCCCGATGACAGCATACCGACCCGAGCCGCTGTCGCCGGAGTGCACCACGTCCTGTTGAAGCCCCATCTCGAGGAGAGCCTCGTCGCGCGCATCCGGGGCGCCATCCAGGAAGCCGGCCCTGTCGCCATCCCTTGAGTGCCGGCAGCTTAGGTGCCGGCAGCGACCTCCGGTAAACTACTTAGGTACATCCCCTTAAGATATCGAGCGAAATATCCAGGTTTGACCGTCTCGCGTATGCATTGGCCATCCGCTGCACAGGAGACGGCAAATGCATACCCAACCACTCACCCCCTCGGTTATTGGCGCCAAGATCAGCCCGGTTACCTGCCCCACAGCCGATCAGTTCGGCCTGCTGGCGGGTCATGCCGGCCTCGTTGCCACCGAATTTTCCTACGGGAAAGATGAAGAGATCTACGGCGAAGACGAGCCCGCGGAATATGTCTATCAGGTCATTCAGGGTGCGGTTCGGACCTACAAGCTGCTGTCAGACGGACGGCGTCAGATCGGCGCGTTTCATCTGCCGGGCGACGTTTTCGGACTGGAATCCGGAACCAGCCACCGGCTGGCGGCGGAAGCCATTGTCGATACCACCGTGCGCCTGGTGAAGCGCCGCAGTCTCGAGCAGGCGGCGGGAACCGACGTCAACGTCGCGCGAAAGCTCTGGACGATGACTGCCGGCGACCTGCGCCATGCGGAAGACCACATGCTGCTGCTCGGGCGCAAGAGCGCGATGGAGCGCGTCGCCAATTTCCTGCTTGAGATGGATCGTCGCCTCGCCATTGCCGGCATGATGGCGCTCCCGATGTGCCGTCGCGATATCGGTGATTATCTGGGGCTGACGCTGGAAACGGTTTCAAGGGCGCTTTCGCAGCTGCATAGCGAGGGTGTGCTCGGCTTCTCCGGCGCGCGCCAGATCGTACTGCGCAATCGTCAACGCCTGCGCAGCATGGACGCCTGAGGGCGGCGTCCAAGCGTCGTCTCGGCGGCGTATCTTCGCCCTGTTTGATCCATCGCAATGACGGGCCGGTGCCAGGCAATCAGGTTTGACCAATTGCACCGACAACGGAGCGGACAATGAGCAAGCAACATCATCGCGTGGTTGACAGGGTCGTTGATGCGTTTGGCAATTGGCTCAAACGCAGGAGAGACATCCGCGAGATGCGCGAGCTCGACAGCGGCGAGTTTGCGAAGGTCGCGCATGAACTGAACGTTGCGACCACGGATCTCGATAAGTTTGTCCATCAGGGACCGCACGCGGCCGATGAACTGTCAACTTTACTGACGCTTCTTGGTATCGATAGGGACGCGCTCTCACGGACCGAGCCGCTTGCGTTGCGCGATATGACGCGCGTATGTGCTTCATGCCAGCAAAAGCGCAGGTGTGACCGGGACCTCGGTACGGGCGCTTCCGCGCAACACTACGAGGAATATTGTCTCAATGCCCCAACGATCGACGAGCTGAAGACCAAAGCGGGTTAGCCGGAAGATGATCATGGCCTGTCGATCGATGGTTTCCCACTCGCGACGCTTGTAACCCCAATAGGAAGGCAATCAGGAGACGGCCATGGCGCGGTACATTGCTCGATTTATGAAGAATGTCCTTGGAGAGAATGGACATGAGGCCGAAATCTGCCAACGCACCATCGAGATCGAGGCTGAAAATCGGATTGGCGCGACCGACGCGGCAAAGGTCAAGTTCTGCGAGACTGAAAACGTAAAGGACTGGTTCCTTCGCGCAGACCGCGTTCACGTTGCCGAATCGGAATTCCTGTCCTGAACAGGCGCAACGCGGCCAGGGATCCAGCCGCAGTCTGAACGCGCGACGAGTTAAACGCGGAAGATCCGGGTTGAGGTGAATCAAATCGCGCCTGCGCTTTTATTCTTCAATGCCGGCACGGACCGCAGCGGCGGACGTGCTCTCGGAATACGCGGAGAATTATCATGCTGAAAAATCTTCTCGTCCACATCCCCTCCGAACGACCGATACGTCCGGTCGTCGATAGCGCAATCTCGCTCGCGGTGTCGCGCGCCGCGCATCTCGACGCGGTTTCGATCGGTTATGAATCCACGAGTGTGGGGTTAGCCACCGACGGTGCCGCAGCGGTCGCCGCCGTGTTCGAAGTCGACCGCGAGCGTGCGTTGGCGCGGGCGAATGCCGCGCTCGCGGTGTTTGAAACCGAAGCCCGGAATGCCGGCATCGGCCACGGCCTGCGACAGCTTACCGGCATCCCGGCCGAAACGGCAGCAGCCGTGAGCGCCCTGGCACGACTCTACGATTTGACGATCGTGCTGCAACCCGAGCCCGGCCACGAAACATTCGACAACGTCATTCCGCAGGAAATACTCTTCCAATCCGGCGGCCCGGTTCTTTTTATTCCCTATATCCATAAAGGCGATTTTGCGCCGAAGCATGTCGGCATTGCCTGGGATGGAAGTCGCCTGGCGGCGCGTGCCCTTCGTGATGCCGCGACGTTTCTGGCTCGCGCGCAAACCATCACCATCGTCAGCATCAACGATGCGGAGATACCCGAGGACGTATCCGTGGCCGCCCTGGAGGCGCATCTGGCGAGGCGCGGCCTGAGTGTGCGAGTCGAGCGCATGAAGGCTGACCGCGCGGATATCCAGCCGACGATCTTGTCCGTTGCGGCCGATGCCGGTCTCGATCTGATCGTGATGGGCGGCTACGGCCATTCGCGCCTGAGCGAGCGTATCCTGGGAGGTGTCACGCGCGGCATGCTGCAATCCATGACCGTGCCGACGCTGATGTCGCATTGACGCCCGTGCTGGACACCGCGCCGCATTCGAACAAGCGCGTCGAAGGACTACGCCGCCGCGTCTACGTTGTTCTCGAGCAAGGTGCCGGCGGCGCGAGCCTGGCTCTCAATCGATTCCTGATCGTGCTGATCGGTATTACGCTCACCGCAACCGTGATCGAATCCGTGCCGGACATGGCAAGAACTTATGCCCTGCCGCTCAGCGCGATCGAATGGGCCGCGACCCTTATCTTCTCGCTCGAATATGCGGCCCGTATCTGGAGCGCGGCTGAACATCCGCTGTTGAAGCGCGGGGTGTTTTTCGGACGGCTCCGTTTCGTGCTGAGTTTCTCCGGGCTCGTCGATCTCGTCGCTATCCTGCCGTTTTGGCTGAGCATTTTCATTGCTTCCGATTTCAGGGTACTGCTGGTTCTGCGCCTCGTGCGCTTCTTCAAGCTGACGCGCTATTCGCCGGCGATGCGCTCGCTGCTGGACGCCTTGTATTCCGAACGCCGCGCGCTGGCTGGATGCTTTGTCATTTTGCTCGGCACCGCGCTGATCGCGGCTGCCCTGATGCACCTGGCCGAGCGTGCGGCGCAACCCGAACGATTCGGAACGATCCCGGACGCCCTGTGGTGGGCGATCGTGACGCTGGGGACCATCGGCTATGGCGACGTCGTTCCGGTGACCGTGCTGGGACGCATTCTGGCAAGCTTTACGATATTCGCCGGACTGCTGATGATGGCGCTGCCGGTGGGTATTTTCGCGACCGCTTTCGCCAATGAAGTGCATCGCAGGGATTTCATCATCACCTGGGGCCTTGTCGCGCGTATTCCGCTGTTCCGCAGCCTGACCGCGAGCGAGATCGCGGATGTGATGACGATGTTACGCGCGCAGAAGGTGGACAGCGGCACGGTCATCGCCCGCCGCGGCGAGCCCGCCCACGCGATGTACCTCATCGCGGACGGCGAAGTGGAAGTGAAGCTGCGGCACAAGCACCTGCGGCTTGGCACCGGCCAGTTCTTCGGCGAGATCGCGGCGCTGCGCCGCACCCGCCGCTCGGCAACGGTGACGGCCGTGACGCCGACACGGCTGCTGGTACTCGATGCCCTGGATCTGCACGGACTGATGGACCGCCAGCCCGCGCTGGCGGCCCGGATCGAGGAAGCGGCGCGCGAAAAGCTTGGCCACGCGCTCAACGAACAAGGCGGCGATCTCGTGACCGAAGAGCTGTACGAGGTTCCCTCCGACTAGGCCGTGAACCCATCATAAATTGCCGGGCGGACGGCCTGCCAGGTCCGCAATGTACCGCCGGCTCAACCGGCCGGCGCAACACTTTATCTTGGAGGGAAAGATGGAGTGTGGCGATGGATCAGGGGTTTCGCCAAGGATTTACGACGGCCGAGAAGACGGCGTTATGGGATCGCTGCGATATTGGCCGCGCCGGAAAAACCTCGTTCATATCCAGCACATCACATTGAGCAGCCTCGCGCACCTCTACACCCTGTCACTGCCCGCAAGCAGGACCTCGACTGGCACGAAGCGCGACTCGTGGCCGATGGCTTCGATCAGGATGCCTTCCTTTGGCGGCAGCGAGGATTGAACGGACCGAAACAATCCAGCGCCCCGGATTGACAAGAGACGGAGACCTGGAGTCGGTGCTGGGTCATTCGCTACATGCGCGGCCCAGCGGCAAGTCTGGTCATGCACGCAACGGCGCTGAAAGCGGAAGTCAATTCAGAACATTAGCGGCTTTGCGGCCAGCTATTGCGGCTTGATGGTATCGCGGTGGACGTGATTTAAGCTCCGAAACTGGAGCGTCGAATCACGCACTACGAACTCTCACAGCTCGAAGCTCTGGTTCTGCATCGGCATTTCGACATGGGTGTCGCCAAGATGCGCCGCGAACTTCGTCATGCTGTCCTGTTCGCCGTGGACCAGGAACGTGCGTTTCGCGCCGGTCTGGCTTTGCCAGGCCAGCAGCTCCGCCTGGTCGGCATGGGCGGAGAATCCATTGATGGTGTAGATGCGTGCCCTGACCGCGATCTCTTCGCCGAAAATTCTCACCTGCTTGGCGCCGTCGATGATCCGGCGCGCGAGGGTGCCGGCGGCGGCGTAGCCGACAAACACGATAGCGGAATTGTCGCGGTCCAGATTGTGCTGGAGGTGGTGGCGCACACGGCCGCCGGTACACATCCCGGAGCCGGCCATGATGATAGCGCCGCCGCGAATGCTGTTCAGCGCCACGGATTCAGCGGATTCCCGCGTGAAATGCAACCCCGGCAAATCAAACGGATCGTGCGAGCCTTGAAACAGCTTCGCGGTCGCGGGCTCGAAACACTCGGGATGACGCCGGAATATTTCGGTGGCCGAAATCGCCATCGGCGAATCGAGAAACACCTGCGTCGATTCCGCCAGACGTCCCGTGCTGATACCTTGCTTCAGGAAATAGAGCAGTTCCTGTGCCCGCTCCAGGGCAAAGGTGGGAATGATGACATTTCCGCCGCGCTTGAAAGTCTCGGTGATGGCTTCAAACAGCTCGTCGATGGAAGGGCCCAATGATTTGTGCAGCCGGTCTCCGTAGGTGGTTTCCATCACCACATTGTCGGCACGGGGCGGCGTGGCGGGGCTGCGCAGCAGCACGCGGCCGGTATTTCCCAGATCGCCGGAAAACAGCACGCTGGTCGAATGGCTCTCCTCCGCAAGCTGCAGAAAGATGCTGGCCGAACCCAGGATATGCCCGGCGTCGATGAAGGTCGCTTTCACACCCGCCGTCACATCAAGCGCCTGCGCGTAGGTCGCGGTCCGCCCGAAATTGTCGAGACAATTCAGTGCGTCGAGGGTGGAATAGAACGAAGCTGTCGTGTCCCCGTTGGCGCCCCCATGACCGCCCCGGCGCGCACGGTGGCGCGCGTCTTCCTCCAGCAAATGGGCCGCATCCAGCATCACCAATCGCGCCAATTCGCGCGAGGCAGAGGTGGTAATAATCTCCCCCCGAAACCCTCTTTTGGCCAGCAGGGGCAAGCGCCCGCAATGATCCAGATGCGCATGGGTCAGTAATACGTAATCGATGCTGGCGGCATCAAAGCCGAAAGGCCCGGCGTTTTCCTGGTCCAGCTCGCGGCTACCCTGATAGAGCCCGCAATCGATCAGGATTCGCTTGCCGGCACATTCAACCAGGTGACAGGAGCCGGTGACGTCGCGATCCGCTCCGTGGAATGATATTTTCAGCTCACTCTCCTCTGTATTCTCTGATCTCGGGTAAATGGCGCTCGCAGCAGCAGCATATTGCCGGCGGCTGTCACGGCGCCCGTTGCAGGGGCTCCCCGCTCGCTTCGTACCAGCGCAAGATGTCGCTCCAGATTTCCTCGGCGGTCTCGGCAAACCAGAACAATTCCCGATCCTCCGCATCGATGACGCCTTCATCGACCAGAAAATCGATGTCGACGGCGCGGCGCCAATAGGCTTCGCCCACCAGCACGACCGGAATCGGCTTGATCTTGCGGGTCTGTATCAGCGTCAGCACCTCGAACAATTCGTCCAGCGTGCCGTAACCGCCCGGGAATGCGACCAGCGCCTTGGCCCGCATCAGGAAATGGAGCTTGCGCAGGGCGAAATAATGAAAGCTGAAGCAGAGTTCGGGGGTGACGTAGGGATTCGGATATTGCTCATGCGGCAGGCTGATGTTCAGTCCGACGGATTTGGCTCCGACGTCGAATGTTCCGCGGTTGGCCGCCTCCATCATTCCGGGCCCACCGCCGGTGACGATGGAAGTGCGATGCTCATGGGCCCTGGGATTTGCTCCAACCAGACGCCCGAACTCGCGGGCAACCTCATAATAATGGCTCTTGGCGAGAATTCGCTCGGCAACGCCGAGCTTCCGTTTGAGGTCGTTATTATCCGCATCTGCGGATAATAACTTTCGCAGCGCCTGTACCTTGCGAAGCGCAGCCGCGGGCTCACAGATCCGCGTGCTGCCGAAAACCACGATCGTTTGCCTGATGTCATGCTCGCGCAGCAGCAATTCCGGCTTGAGGTAATCGATCTGCAGGCGTACGCCGCGCAGGTCATCCTCGGCGAGAAAATCAATGTCGGCGTCGGCGCGGCGGTAGCTGGGACTGTCCAGTATCGCCTGCACGCGCTGGAACGCCTGAGCGTCTTCCTCGTTTGCCTTTGGGCACTGCCAGGGCAACGCTTCGCGGCGCTTGTCGGGATGGGCGGGTGCAGGGATTTCCCGATTTTCCTTCATTGGTCTTCAGACTTGTCCCGATTTACCGACGACGTTTCATGATCGTTTGGAGCAAGGCCCGGATCGAAGTGTTGAGGCAGATCAAACCTGAAGCGACGCTTCGCTCCCCTTTCCGGATTTGACCTGTATCAAGCGCGGAATATCGCGGCGGGGTAGCCTACAAGAACTGTTTGCTCGCCAATGAACGGAACAACATGATGCAACACCACTTCCATGCGATCGTCTGGCTCGACCATCTGCAGGCCCGGATATTCCACCTCGGTCTCTCCGGCACGGACGAGATCACCCTGCACCCCCAGATGCCGACCCGCCACATTCATCACAAGGCCAATTCGATCGCGAGCGGTCATGTTCACGAGAGCGCGGAGTATCTACGCCAGATTCTGGATGCCGTCAGCGACGCCGGCGAAATCCTGATCCTTGGACCGTCCGGCGCGAAAACCGAGCTCGCCAAATATATTCGCGAGCAGAACCCGACGGTCGGCGGTCGAATTGTTGCGGTTGAACCTGCTGATCATCCCACCGATGGCGAGATCGTTGCTTATGCGAAGCGGCATTTCAAGATTGGCGTCGTCCGCTCCGCGGCCGGGCATCGATAGGCGCAATGCCTTGACGGGGATATTGAAATGATCATGCGTACCGACCCTTGGAACACCCGCTCCACCGTCAGCAGGTGGGCGCACGTCTTTGAACGGAGCGGGCTCGCTCTGGCTGGCGGGTCGTGCGGGTTGTTCGTCGCAGCCCAGGTGGCAAGGACCAATATCGACCTGCTCGGTTCGGGGGGCGCGATCCTGGCCATGATGGTCTACGGGGCGGCGGGCTTCTATCTCGGAATCGATCTGCCTCCGCCACCCCCTCACCCGGTTGAGCTGCCGCTACGGCGCATGCTGGCCTCCAGAGCGGATGCGGTGGAGTTGCTCAGCGCGGCCGGCACTTTCCTGGCCGCCACGGCGGCGGTGGTATCCGTCTCCGCCATCATTCTGGACGAGGCGGGCAGCGCGACCGGTACGTTCCTGATCGGCTGCAGCTGGGCAATCGGCGCAACCATGCAGATTGGCGCCGGCATCATCGCACGACTACGGGCAGACACTTCCACCACATCCTAGCAACGGGGACCGGCCCTCGATCGCGGGCCGGCCTCGCCCGGTTCGCCTAAACCGCCCGGCTATGGAGCTGCTTCGATCCGTCGAGGTGAGCGTCGAAGGCGGCAGCCAGGCTGCGAACCAGAAACCGCGAGTCTTTTGCCAGATTGATCGAGCTGCCGTCGAGCTGGACCACGCCATCGGAAATCAGTTTTTTCAGGCGGGGCGACGATTTCAGCATCGTTTCCGGCGCCGATCCGTGTCGCGTACAGATTTGGTCGAGGTCGACGCCGAAGTCGCACATCACGCGTTCGATGATGTCGGCGCGCAGCCGGTCATCGTCGGTCAATGCGTAGCCTTTGATGGTCGCCAGTTTGCCGCCGGCAACCGCTTCCAGGTAAGCGCGCATACCGACTTCGTTCTGCACGTAGCCGTGCGGCAGGCGTCCGATGGCGCTGGCGCCGAAGCCCAGCAGGATATTGCTGGCATCGGTGGTATAGCCCTGGAAGTTCCGGTGCAGCGTCCCGCTGCGCAGCGCCGCGGCCATGTCATCGTCGGGAAGTGCGAAGTGGTCCAGTCCGATCTGCAGATATCCGGCTTGCTTCAGCGCATTCGTCATCGCATAGGATTGTTGATGGCGTTCGAGGCTGTCGGGTAGCCATGCCTCGTTTATCCTGCGCTGATGCTTCTTGAAGGTCGGGACATGCGCGTAGCCGAACACCGAGAAGCGATCGGGGCGAAGCCCGGTGCAGCGGCGAACCGTATCGAGGCATGAGTCGACCGTCTGATGCGGCAGCCCGTAGATCAGATCGAAATTGACGCCGCGGATGCCGGCTCGCCGGAGATTTTCGGTCGCGGCGGCGGTTTCCTCGAAACTTTGTACCCGATGGATGGCGCGCTGGACCACCGGATCGCAGCTCTGCACACCGAGACTGACCCGGTTGACGCCACCATGGGCCAGCGCGTCGACCATCTGGTCCGTGAGCGTGCGCGGGTCGATTTCGACGGCAATGTCGGCGGAGGGAGGCACGAAGAACGAATGCCTGATCGAGCCCATCAGATCCGTGAAGGTCTCGGGCGCCATGATCGTCGGCGTGCCGCCGCCAAAGTGGATATGGTCAACCTGGATGCGCCGCCCGATTTGCCCCGACACCTGCTCGATTTCGCAACGCAGGGCCGAAGCGTATAACGCGACCGGCTCGTCGCGGCGAACGACCGAGGTATGGCAGCCGCAATACCAGCACATCGACCGGCAGAACGGAACGTGCAGATAAAGCGACGTGCTGGCGTGTTGCGGAATTGCCTTCAGCCATTCGGCGTAGGTTTCCGGGCCGATCGCCGCCGAGAAATGCGGGGCGGTGGGATAGCTCGTATATCTCGGCAACCTTTCCTGTCCGTAGCAAACCGCAAGATCTGGCCTCATTTCTTAACCGTTCCCGAATGGATTGAGCCGCTGTCGACCGGGCTTCCCTGAGCCTCGAACCGTATTTAGTACCCCAACGGGGGGAGCGGCTTTGCGCTCGCTCAAATCCGGCGCTGAAATCGGTCACACGGAGGACATCCATGCCTAAGAAACTGGCTGCTTGAGACAGATCAATCCGTCAGCCGGTTAAGGCACCAATAAAGTTCGTGAGTTGGTTGGTGGTGCGATTCCCGCACGTTCGCGATCCCGACTTTGATTTCACGACACGATGGATCGATTGGACCTCAGCTGTGTTTGTTCATGGGTCCATTCTTATGGGTCCATTCCTGGAGGCGTCAGCATGCAAACGACAGTCGCAAACGATAGCCAGGGGATGACCGGCGATTTCGACCTGCTTGACCGTTACTGGCGCGCCGCGAACTATCTTTCGGTGGGCCAGATCTATCTGCTCGACAATCCCTTGCTGCGCGAGCCGCTGCGCCCTGAGCATATCAAGCCGCGACTGCTTGGACACTGGGGCACCACACCCGGCCTGAATTTCGTTTATGCCCATCTCAATCGCGCGATCCGCGCGCGCGACCTCAACGTCATTTACGTCTGCGGTCCCGGACATGGCGGACCGGGCATGGTGGCAAATACCTATCTGGAGGGCAGCTACAGCGAGATCTATCCCGATATCGGCCGCGATGCCGAAGGCCTGCGCAAACTGTTTCGCCAGTTTTCGTTTCCCGGCGGGATTCCAAGCCATGCCGCCCCGGAAACACCGGGTTCCATCAATGAGGGCGGCGAGCTCGGCTACGCGCTGGTGCATGCCTATGGCGCCGCATTCGATAATCCGGATCTGATCTGCGCCTGCGTGGTCGGCGACGGCGAGGCCGAAACCGGTCCGCTCGCCGCTTCCTGGCATTCCAACAAGTTCCTGAATCCGGCGCATGACGGGGCCGTGCTGCCGATCCTGCACCTCAACGGCTACAAGATTGCCAATCCGACGGTGATCGGCCGGATGAGCGATGACGAGGTCAGAAATCTGTTTCTCGGCTACGGCCACGAGCCGCTGTTTGTCGAGGGCGATGATCCCGCTACAATGCACCGCCTGATGGCCGCAACCCTGGACACCGCCTTCGACCGCATCCATGCGATCCAGAAGGCGGCGCGGGACGGACGCGCGGCGAGCCCGCGCCCGAAATGGCCGATGATCGTGCTGCGCAGTCCCAAAGGCTGGACCGGTCCCAAGGAAGTCGACGGCCTGAAGGTCGAAGGCTTCTGGCGCGCCCATCAGGTGCCGATCGCCAACCCCCGCGGCAATCCGAACCATCTGCAACTGCTGGAGCGGTGGATGCGAAGCTATCGGCCGGAAACGCTTTTCGACGCGAGCGGCCGGTTGCGCGACGAACTACAGGCGCTGGCGCCGTCCGCCAGCCGCCGCATGGGCGCCAATCCGCACGCCAATGGCGGCTTGTTGAAACGCGAGCTCAAATTGCCGGACTTCCACGCCTATGCGGTGAAAGTGCCGGGTCCCGGCAGCGTCGAAGCCGAGGCAACGCGTGTCATGGGGCAGTTCCTGCGCGAGGTCGTATCGCTGAACGCCGAGGCGCGAAATTTCCGCATCATGGGACCGGACGAAACCGCGTCGAACCGCCTCGATGCGGTGTTCGAGGTCACCGAACGGGCGTGGATGGAGCGCATCGAGCCCTACGACGTCCATCTGGCCCAGGACGGCCGCGTGATGGAGGTCCTGAGCGAGCATCTCTGCCAGGGCTGGCTCGAAGGCTACCTGCTCACCGGGCGGCACGGCCTGTTCAACTGCTATGAGGCCTTTATCCACATCGTGGATTCGATGTTCAACCAGCATGCCAAATGGCTGAAGGTTTCGCGTGGCCTGCCGTGGCGACGCCCGATCGCTTCCCTCAACTATCTCCTGTCGTCGCATGTCTGGCGGCAGGACCACAACGGCTTCAGCCATCAGGATCCCGGCTTCGTCGATCTCGTGGTCAACAAGAAGGCCGATATCGTTCGGGTCTATTTTCCGCCGGATGCCAATACGCTGCTCTGGATTACCGACCATTGCCTGCGGACCTATGACCGCATCAACGTGATCGTTGCCGGCAAACAGCCCTCCCCGCAATGGCTGACCATGCCACAGGCCGCGACCCATTGCGACGCCGGCATCGGGATCTGGCCTTGGGCCGGTACTGAAACCGAAGGCCTCGAGCCTGACGTTGTGATGGCCTGTGCCGGTGACGTGCCGACGCTGGAAACCTTGGCCGCGGTCGATCTCTTACGAAAGGCTCTACCCAACTTAAGGATTCGCGTCGTCAACGTCGTCGACCTGATGACGCTGCAGCCGAAGGAACAGCATCCGCACGGTATCAGCGACCGCGATTTCGACGACCTGTTCACCTGCGACAGACCGGTGATCTTCGCCTATCACGGCTATCCCTATTTGATCCATCGGCTGACCTATAATCGAACCAATCACAGCGGCATGCATGTGCGCGGTTTCGAGGAAGAGGGCACGACCACGACGCCATTCGACATGGTCGTGCTGAACGAGCTCGACCGGTTTCATCTCGCGATCGAGGTGATCGAGCGGGTGCCCGGTCTCGGCGTCGCCGCCGCTCACATCAAACAGCAATTCCGTGACGCATTGATCGAGCATACCCGCTATGTCCGCCAGCACGGCGAGGACATGCCGCAAATTCGGGACTGGAAGTGGCCCTATGGCGAGGACATCGCCGCGCGCGCATAGCTGAAGAATCAAAAATCTCGCGGCGCGTCATGCGCGGATACGCGCGCCGGTCACCCTTCACGCCGCGGAAAGCTGGAACAGCGTCCGCAAGCCAAAGCCGACCCAGAACGCCAGCGCGGCGGCGACCATGCCGATGCCGAGTGTTCCCAATCCCGACCGCCACCATTGGGTCAGAGACCAGCGGCTCTTGATGGCTCCGATCGCGAAGAAGACCACCGCCGTGGCGACGACACAGGGTACCAGCCCGCCTGCCCCGAGATACGTCACCAGCGGTACCAGGCCGCATAATGCGAACGCAGCGAACGTGCAGAGCGCCGCCAGTGCGGGAGACTTTGGGGTCGGAGCAAGACCGTATTCTTCCGTCACCATCGTCTTGGCCCAGCGGGATTCGTCGGCGGTGATGACATCGACGATGGTCTCCAGGCTGGCGCCCGAGAAGCCCTTGCCCCCGAAGATCTGCCGGATCTCCTCCCGCTCGCCATCCGGAACGACGGCGATGTGCTTGCGCTCGACCGCCAGCAGGCGGTTATAATCGTCCCGCTCGGCCTGGGTGCCGCTGTAATTGCCCGCCGCCATCGCGAACCCGTCGGCGACCAGGTTCGCAAGCCCAAGCACAAGCACGACCCTTGACGACAGATCGGCGCCGACCACGCTTGCGACCACCGCAAAAGTGGTCACGACGCCGTCTATCCCCCCATAGATCCAGTCACGCAGATAGCTGATGCCGGGGTCTTGCGCGAGGCGCGTCCGGATCGCCTCCTTGGTGTGGCTGTGCTCGAGCCGAACCTCCATCTATCGCTCCTTGCCCTGTGGGGGAAACAGGCCATTGAAACTGTCACTTCGGACCGCAGGTTGCCTTGCGCTCGATCAAGCGCGCCCCCGCGGGCAGCCTTGTCAGCCCGCCGCCGTGCTTGATACCGATCAATATGCCAGCCGGGTTCCTCTGGGAGATTATCCGCACACGATGACGCCCCTGCCCGGAGAATAAAATGTTGACACACTTGCCGATCGTCATGCTGGCTTCACTCCCCTTCACGGAGATCGCGGACAGCGTTCCCAAATTTGATATCGCGCGGGAGTGCCGGTCCGAAGGCGGCTCCAAGGCCGTCCTGGACAGATGCGCCGCGGATGAAGCCAGCGCACGCGATCAGCTTCAGCCGCAATGGATTCAATTTGGTCCCCAGGACAAAGCCGTCTGCATCCGGGAAACCAGCATGGACGGCACCCCCAGCTACGTTGAATTGCTGACGTGCCTGGAGATGGCACGGGATGCCAAGAAATCATCCAAGTAGTCATCCGGGTAGACCTGATCCCAACCAGAGCACACCGGACAACGAAACCAGCCGCGATCGCCAGGCACGCCGGAAGGCGTACAGCCTGGCATTCGCGCGCGCCGCGTCTGCTAGCACGCATTCACTAGTCGGCCTGTGCGACGACCGAGCGAAAGCGCAGGATGGCAAGGCCAAAGAACAGGGCCCCGATCGCGGCAACCGCCAGGAATTGCGGCCACACCACGTCCAGTCCGGCGCCACGATAAAGGATTGCCTGCGCGAAGGCGACGAAGTGTGTCGACGGCGATATTTGCATCGTCTTGGCAAGCCAGAGCGGCATGCTCTCGAGTGGCGTATTGCCGCCCGAGAGCATATTCATCGGCAGAAAGACCAGCATAAATAATAGGCCGAGCTGCGGCATCGAGCGCGCAACCGTGCCCAGGAAAATTCCGATCGCGGTGGCGAAGAACAGGTAGATCACGACGCCGACCATGAACAGGGGAATCGAGCCGGCCACCGGAATCCCCAGCATCAGGCGCAGCACCAGATAGAGGCTGAGCGCCACCGCCACCGCGATCACCAAGCCGTTGGCCCACACCTTGGACATCGCGATCTCGAACGGCGTCAGCGGCATCACCAGCAGATGATCCATGGTCCCGTGCTCGCGCTCGCGCACCACGGCCGC
This sequence comes from Bradyrhizobium sp., assembly GCF_050014615.1. Taxonomy (GTDB): domain Bacteria; phylum Pseudomonadota; class Alphaproteobacteria; order Rhizobiales; family Xanthobacteraceae; genus Bradyrhizobium. Next base: position 22,560 of record NZ_JBEKCZ010000027.1, read on the forward strand.
GCCGGCGAGAATGATGGCCAGCATGGTGATGTTGTTGATGATCGCCATCACGCTGGTGAACCATGCGGTGGTCAAATTGGGGTTGAAGACAATGCGCACATCGAGATTGACCGTCGACAGCTTCACCCCCTCGGCATGGGAGAGGAAATCGGCGATCTCGGTGGTGACGATCTGCTGGGCATAGCCGGAGCCGAGTCCGGCCTGCACCATGGCGGTGGCGTCGACGTTGATTTGCAGCCCGGGCTGCTGTCCGGCCAGCACATAGCGCTCGAAATCCGGCGGGATATCGATCACGAAGGTGTAGCGTCCCTTGTTCATAAGCGGAATGATATCGCGCTCGGCGATCAGCTGCGGATACTGGTACAGCGGCGGAAAGAACGCGTGGGCAATGCGGCGCGAAAGCTCCGAATGGTCCTCGTCGACGATGGCGATCGAGGCATTGTGCAGTTCCTGCGAGTTGCTGCCCGCCTGCAGGATGATCGCCAGCGAAAACGCATAGACCACCAGACCCAGCAGCACGAAATCATGCGAGAAACTGCGCAGTTCCTTGACCCCCAGCCAGTAGATATTAGCCGCTTTTTTGATCATGGCGCGCCTAGCGTTCCTGTTTGCGCAGCAAGAAAACGCTCAGCAGCGTCATGATCGGGACAAAGATCGCGAGCGCCAGCAAATCCCCGCTGAGGTCGGCAAAGCCCAACCCCTTGGTGAAGGTGCCGACGCTGATCGGCACGTAATAGGTCATCGGAAAGCCGCGGCCGATAATCTGGGCGCCGCCGGCCAGCGAGGATACCGGCGTCATCATGCCGGCAAATTGCGTCGCCGGCAGCACCGTCAGGATCGCGGTGCCGAACAACGCGGCGATCTGGGTCTTGGTGAAAGCCGAAATCAGCATGCCGTAGCCGGTCATGGTGGTGACATAGATCAGCACGCCCACAAGCAGGGTCGGAAAGCTGCCCTTGAGGGGAATTTTGAAGACGAACAGCGCCAGCAGCAGCATCAGGGTGAAATTGGTCATCGCCACCGCGATGTAGGGCAGCTGCTTGCCGAGCAGGAATTCGAGCCGGCTCACCGGTGTCACATACAGGTTGGTGATGGAGCCGAGTTCCTTCTCCCGCACGATCGCGAGCGCCATCAGGATCGCGGGAAACAGCGCCAGCAGCAGCGACATGTTGGCCGGCACCATGGCGTAGATACTGTCGAAATCCTGATTGTACTTGAATCTGACCTCGATATCGGCGGGCGGCGACGCCGAGGGCTGCGTGGTCTTCACCGCCGGATCCGCCAGGTACAATTGATGCATGCTCTGCAGATAGCCGCGGATGGTTTCCGCCCGGAACGGCATCGCGCCGTCGACCAGGGCGCTGACCCAGACCGGCCGCCCGCGCTTGAGATCGCTGCCGAAGCTGGGCGGGATTTCGATCGCGGCCGAAATGTCTCCGCTCTTGAGCCGGGTGTTGAGCTCGGCATCGTTGCCGAGCGGCGCCTTCTCGGTGAAATAGCTCGAGCCCCTGAGTTCTTCGAGATAGGCGCGGCTCTCCGGAGTTTGATCGCGGTCCAGCACCGCGAACGACAAATTGTTGACGTCGGTGGAAACCCCGAATCCGAACACCAGCATCAACAGCGTGGTGCCGAGCAGGCTGAAGCCGAGCCGGATCGGGTCGCGCAGCAGTTCCAGGGTCTCGCGGATGGTATAGGCCAAGAGGCGCTGCAGGCTAAAGGAGCGTTGCTGCGTGCGCGCGGGTGCCGGATGAACGCGGGCGCCGGATTCGGCGCGTTGCTGGAGGGTGACGGCGCCGGTGGCCTGCTGCAGATAACTGATGAAGGCGTCTTCGAGGGTAGCGACGCCACGGGCCTTGACCAGTTCCGCCGGGGTCCCGGTGGCCAGCACGCGGCCGGAATCCATCAGCGCGATGCGGTCGCAGCGTTCGGCCTCGTTCATGAAATGGGTCGAGACGAAAATCGTCACACCCTGGTTGCGCGACAGATCGATCAGCGCTTCCCAGAAGCGGTCCCGCGCCAGCGGATCGACGCCTGAGGTCGGCTCGTCCAGGATCAGGATTTCGGGCTCGTGGACGATGGCGACCGCCAGCGAGAGCCGCTGGCGGATCCCCAGCGGCAGATCCTGGGTGCGCTGATCGAGATAATCCTGCAGGCCGAATTGTCCGATCAGCGCGGCGATGCGCGCCGCCGCCTTCTGCGCCGGGATATGAAAAATCCGCGCATGCAGGTCGAGGTTCTGCCGCACCGTGAGCTCGGTATAGAGCGAGAACGACTGCGACATGTAGCCGACGCGGTAGCGCGAACCCATGTCGCTGGCATCGAGAGGTTTTCCGAACAGCAGGGCCTCGCCGGCGGTGGGCGGCAACAGCCCGGTCAGCATCTTCATGGTGGTGGTCTTGCCGCAGCCGTTGGAGCCGAGAAAGCCGAAAATCTCGCCGCGCTCGATGGTGAAGTTGACCCGGTCGACGGCGGTGAAATCGCCGAACCGGCAGGTCAGGTCGTGCGCGGTGATGATCGGCTCGCCGTCAAAAATTTGGCGCGGCGGGATCTGCAGCGCCTGATGACCGCCGCGCTGCTGCTCCGGCAACAGCGCAATGAAAGCGTCCTCGATGGTGGCGGCGCCCGTGCTCGCCTTGAGCTCGGCCGGGGATCCGGTCGCCAGCACTTTTCCGGCGTTCATCGCCGCCAGCCAGTCGAAGCGTTCGGCTTCCTCCATATAGGCGGTGGCGACGATCACGCTCATGCCGGAGCGGCGCGAACGGATGCGGTCGATCAGTTCCCAGAACTGGCGGCGCGACAACGGATCGACGCCGGTGGTCGGCTCATCGAGAATCAGCAGATCCGGATCGTGAATCAGCGCGCAGCACAGGCCGAGCTTTTGCCGCATGCCGCCCGACAACTTCTTGGCCGGCCGGTCCACGAACGGCGCCAGCCCGGTAGAGTCCAGCAGCTCCGCGATGCGCCATTGGCGTTCGGCGCGGGATTGCCCGAACAGGCGGCCGAAGAACTCGACGTTTTCGCGCACGCTGAGGTCCGGATAGAGATTCTTGCCGAGCCCCTGCGGCATGTAGGCGATGCGCGGGCAGACCGCCGCGCGGTGCCGCGCGTCGGAGATGTCGCCGCCGAGCACCATGGCGCTGCCGGACTGGTTTTGCCGGGCGCCGGCGATGATGGCGAGCAGCGTGGATTTTCCCACCCCGTCGGGACCGATCAGCCCGACCATGCAATCGGCCGGAATGCTGATGGTGACGCCGTCCAGTGCCGTGACCTTGCCGTAGGTTTGCGTGAGGTTCTCCAGGACGGCGACGGAGGCGGCGACGGATTGATCCGCCGCGTTCATGGCGCGCCTTGCAGGTTTTTGGGCCAGGCCACCGCCGGGTCAGCGCGAAGATAGGCAACCCCGGGCAATCCGCTGCGCACCGAGGCTGCGTGATCGCGCGATCGATCGGGATCGATCCGCACCCGGATACGGAACATCAGCTTGTCGCGCTCGTCCTGGGTTTCCACCGTCTTCGGGGTGAATTGCGCCTGGCTCGCCAGGAAGGAGACCTTTGCCGGAATCGGCGCGTTCGGGTAGGCGTCGAGCAGGATCCGGCCTTCGGTGCCGACCTTGATCCTGCCGGCTTCCGGCGCCGGCAGGTAAATGTCCATATAGACATACGAGATGTCCAGCATCGTGAACACCTTGCCGCCTGCGGCAAGCACCTCGCCGATATTGGCTACGCGATATTGAATGCGTCCGTCGCGCGGCGCCACCAGATCGTTGTCCTTGATGTTGACCTTGTAGAGACCGACATCGTGCTCGGATGCTTCGAGCGCCCGCTCGGCTTCGGCGACCCGCTGTGTCGCGGCGTTCAATCCCGCATTGGCGGCTTGCATGCTTTGCGTCCGCTGATCAAACAGTTCCTTGGTCGCATAGCCTCCTTTAAGCAGCGTCTGGGTCCGCTCCAGTTCCTGCGCCGCTAATGTTTGCTGGGTCCGCTGCTGCTCCAGATTGGCATTGGCTTCCTCGATCGCGCGCTGCGCCTGCTTGACCTGTGCCTGCGCTTTCTCGAGCGATTGCTGAATATCCCTGGTATCCATCCGGGCAACCACCTGCCCGGCGCTGACCATGTCGCCGATGTCGGCGTTCAGTTCCACGATCCGGCCCGGAAATTTGGTGTCGATATCGATCTCGTCGGCCTCAAGCCGGCCGTTGCCATAGCTGATGCCGGCAGGCAGCTGCGCCTGGGAGTGCTTCCACCAGTAGAAGCCGGCGCCTCCGGCGCCTAAAAGAACGGCAACAAGCCCGATCGAGAATCGCAGCCGCCGTACGTTCCGGGGACGCGCGGGCGGTACCGTCGCCGGCAAGTTGCCTTTATCTGCAACCGGAGCCGGATTTTCATGCTTGAGCACGGCGCCATCGCCTGCCGGATCGCTGGTCGGCGGTTTGTCGCCAACATTTTCTACTAGCTGCTGCAAGTTTCTTCTCCGCCAACTCATTCATCTTCTGTTTTTGACGTTGGCACCGCCCGTGCGGGCGGGTATTGAGCGATATCAATAGCACCGGCGTAGCAGGCTCTAGACGGAAACATGACATTCCTGCCCGAACCGACAGCCCGCGCCCCGCGAAGCCCCATGGAAAACCCGATCAAAGGACTTAGCGGCGCCGACGCGCAGCGCATTCTCGGCCAGGTCGGCCCGAATGCGACCCCCGATGTCGCCATTCACCCGTTGCGGCTGGTGCTGGGCAAATTTCTGGCGCCGGTGTCGATCCTGCTCGAGATCGCGATCGTGCTGCAACTGGCGCTCGGCGAATACATCGAGGGATCGATCATCGGGGTCCTTCTCATATTCAATACCGCGATCGGCTTCTTTCATGAGACCCGGGCCCAGTCGACCATCGCGGCGCTGAAATCGCGGCTGGCGCTGAACGCCTCAGTTCTGCGTGACGGCGCCTGGAAGATTGTCCCTGCCGCCGAACTGGTGCCCGCGGACATCGTCAAGCTCTCACTCGGCACCGTGGTCGCCGCCGATGTGCGCATACGCGAGGGCTCGATCCTGCTCGACCAGTCCATGCTCACCGGCGAGTCGCTGCCGGTCGAAGCCGGACCGGGCACCGAGACCTATGCCGGCGCGCTGGTCCGGCGCGGCGAAGCGGTCGCGCAAGTGCGTGCCACCGGCGTGCGCACCAAATTCGGACGCACCGCGGAACTGGTTCGCACCGCCTATGTCGTCAGCACCCAGCAGAAAGCGGTGTTTCGGGTGGTGCGCAATCTGGCCGGCTTCAATGGCGCGGTCACCTTGCTGCTGATGGTCTACGCCTATGAAATCGGCATGCCGCTGTCCGAGGCCATTCCGCTGGTGCTGATATCCGTGCTCGCCTCGGTGCCCGTGGCGTTGCCGGCGACCTTTACACTCGCAACCGCGATCGGTGCCCGGGCGCTGACACGAGCCGGCGTGCTTCCGACGAGGCTTTCGGCGGTCGACGAAGCCGCCAGCCTGGATGTGCTGTGCATGGACAAGACCGGCACCTTGACCCGCAACGAACTCGCCGTCGCCGCCATTCACGCCATGCCCGGCTTCGATGAAGCGCGGGTGCTGGCGCTGGCCGCGCTGGCCAGTGCCGACGGAGGCCAGGACCCTGTCGACGCCGCGGTCCGTGCTGCCGCGGCCTTGCGCAAAACCGGCATCGACCTTCCCAAGGTCACGAGATTCGTGCCGTTCGATCCCGCGACCAAAATGTCGGAAGCCACTACGCGCGATCATGATGGCAAGACGCTTCGCATCGTCAAAGGCGCCTTTGCGGTGGTGCACGGGCTTTCGCAGGCTTCGCCGGAAGCGGAGCTCGCGGCACACGAACTGGAAAAACGCGGTCATCGGGTGCTGGGCGTCGCGATCGGAACGGAGGGCGCCATGCGTGTCGCCGGAATCGTGGCGCTGAGCGATCCGCCGCGCAGCGATTCAAAACCTCTGATTGACCAGTTGCGCACGCTAGGTGTTCACACCGTCATGGTAACCGGCGATGCCGCCACGACGGCCGCCTTCGTCGCCGACGCGGTCGGGCTTCCCGGCGCCGTCTGTCTGCCGGGCCAGATTCCCGATCGGGTCGGACCCGACGATTTTTCGGTGTTCGCAGGCGTGCTCCCCGAAGACAAGTTTCGTCTGGTCAAGGCGTTTCAGAATGCCGGTCACACCGTCGGCATGTGCGGCGACGGGGCCAATGACGCGCCGGCGTTGCGCCAGGCCCAGATCGGCATCGCGGTGTCGACCGCCACCGACGTCGCCAAGTCGGCCGCGGGCATTGTGCTGACCGAGCCCGGGCTCGCCGGGATCGTCGCGTCGGTGCGCGAGGGCCGCATCACCTTCCAGCGCATCCTGACCTATGCGCTGCGATCGATCGTTCACAAATCACGCCAGGTGCTGTTTCTCGGTTTCGGCCTGATACTGACCAAGCACGCGATCCTGACACCGATGCTGATGGTGATTTCGATGATCACCGGCGATTTTCTGGCGATGTCCTCGACCACCGACAACGTCCGCCCCTCCTCGCGGCCGAACTCCTGGCGGATCGATACCCTCACCATCGTCGGCATCGTCCTGGGACTGTTCGATCTCGCCTTCTGCGCAGGCCTGTTGAGCTTTTGCTCGCTGGTGCTGCATCTCGACATCGATACGCTGCGCACCATGACGCTGGTCACGCTCGCCTTCAACGGCCAGGCTGTGTTCTATGTGGTCCGCGAGCGCAGGCGCCTGTGGTCGTCGCGTCCGAGCACGCTCGTCGTTGTGTCGAGTGTTCTGAATATTGCGATCATCGGCACGCTGGCGCTTGGCGGCATCCTGATGGCGCCACTCGCACCCTCGATCGCCGCAGGCATCCTGGCCGCCGCCATCGTGCTGGCGCTGATCATGGACCAGGTAAAGGTCTGGCTGTTTGCGCGCTTCAAGATGGCGTAGGAACATGCCCCAAGTTACGCGATCCTCAAACGAATAAACGAACAGCGAGCTTACTTCAACAGTGTCGTAAAAAACCTCAGCCAAATTCATGGCTTCGGTAATGATGCGCCAGATGCATTGGATACGGCCGGCCGGCCTCGAACGACGCGACTGATTTGGTGTTAGCGTGTTGACCTATCGTTTGATGATGGTGGGGTCGAGACCTCAAAGTCAAACCCGTCACGATTAAATGGCTCATTGATAAGTTCGAAGTGCCACCACTCCCTGGCATAGGAACGAAAGCCCGCTCCTTCCATGTAGGATTTCAGTATTTGACGGTTGTGCAGTGCTGTCCCACCTACAAGAGGGTTTGATGTATGTGCAAGCACGTCCAGACAGTCGTAGCCCGTGCCAAGATCGATCGTTCCATCTTCGAATCTCTCGCCTTTTGGAGACGTGCATGCCTTGAGGGGCTGCAAGGAGTTCGGCGTCGGCGCGAATGAAGAGGCGGCCGGGACTATTCCCAAATCCACCGTGCTGCCCCGCGAATGAGCCGATCGTTTTGCGAGATATCCAAGAGCGAACAGCTTTTCCTTATCGGTGCGTGGATAGAATTCGGCCTTCATTTCGGAGTGAGTTGGGTCTCTGCTCCACTGCAAAAAATCCTCGACAGCCCGCTTCGGCCGATAGCAATCCCAGACGATGAGCGAGAGCTTTTCCTCGGTCAACATTCTCTGCACGGTTTCAAGGGCATTTGCAGCCGATGCGCCGAGGATACACTCGGCGGCGAGGTAGCCCCTTATCGGTCGGCCTACAAAATTATGAGATCCCGCATAGCGAATGTCTTGAACGATCGTGGGATCTATATCGCGCAAATGAACGAACCCCTTGGGCAACGCGGAGCCTGCCAAAGCCGGAGCCGGCAGCGTCATGATGGTCAAGACCAGGCCAGCCCGGCTGAGCGCGCTAAGTCGTTCCACCCGCCACCTCCGCGCCACAGGCCTCCTCTGAATAAAAGTCGCGGGCATCAATGCTGAAATCCGAAGGGGATACGAACTACGTCACCGCGCCATCAGGGCGGACCGAGAACCGGTTGGGTATCGCAGAATTCCCTTACGGCCCTCGCAACAGCATTGCTGATGATGCCCTGGCGTTCAGGCGAATCCATCCTGAGTTCTTCGTCCCGGTTGATGATCGAGCCCGCCTCCAGCAGGACGGCAGGCATCCGGGTCGATCTCAGCACGATGAGTTGATCGTAGCTATAGACACCGGTTTCCTTGTTCAGCAGCGGGTGCTGGTACCGACCCATGATGGCCTGGGTATATTGCTGGGCATATTGCAGGCCCTGGGCCTTCATTTCCTTAGCCACCAGTTCGGCGAACGCGAGGCTCGTCTTGAAGTCCGGATTGTTGCGGGAGACAAAGACGGAATAGCCGCTGAAGCGGTCGCTGAAATGGCTCTTCTTGCCCTCGAATTCCCAATTCTCGAGCAATGAGTTGGGCACGGAGTCGTGGTGGATCGACAGGAAGATATCCGCGTGCAGTTCGTTGGCCGCGGCGACGCGCTTGACGAGGCTGGGCCTGGCCTTGCCCTCGGTCACGAGCAGCCTGGTCTCGGGAAAGCCATCGGCCTTCAATGTCTCCTCGATCCGCTGCGCAAGCCGCAGATTGAAGACGAACTCGGCGACGTTGCGGGCGCTGGTCGCGCCTTCTGAGGCGGCGGTATGTCCCACATCCAGAACGAGCCGGAATTTCGAGGGATCGCATTTCGTTGCGACCGGTTTGGCTGGCCCCGGCGCGGCAAGCTTTGCGGTGCGGGGTTTTGGCGAAGCGGCACGCTTTGCCAGGGTGGCTGGCTTTCGCGAGGTGACGTGGGTTGGCGATTTGCCGTGCTTTGGTGAGTTTTGCAAGAGATCCGACAGCCAGCCGGCCTCACTGACCTCGATCGGCAGAAATACCGAAACGGCCATCGCGGCGATGATGGTGCAGCGGCGGCGCCGAACGGCAAAGCCTGCCGCAAATCCTGCCTTGGCGAATTTTCTGCCTGACGACACCAATCCCTGCTTTCCCCGAATGATTTTCCGTTCGCACCTCATCAAGCCATGGCGGCATAAGGCGACATTATCAGCGAGTCCAAGCCATGAGTTGCCGGAAATATATCACGCGCTGGACCTAGACGGAGTCATCAAAAGCTGTTCCGGAGCGTGAGATTATCTGCTGACTTCAGCCCTTTTGCCGGCCTTGATCTCGTCGAACTTGGAAAGCGCTCGTTCAAATTTGGAATTGAACAGCCACATCGCATCGAGAATTTCGCGGATGGTTGCAGATGTTTTTGCCCTATCAGCCCGTCCAAAGGCGAAGATGCTGTTGTTTCGCAGATATCCCATGATCGTCGGCTCGGAAATTCGATAGCTGACGAGGTTGCCTGACTTGAGCGCGGACTTGGTCGGATTGGGAATGATCTGGATGAGCTCAAACAGCTTCATTTGATCAATCGGGTCTGGCAGTGTTTTCACGATCCCTGCTACTTGCGGGAAAAGATCTACGTGTTCGTTCATGAGGGCGTCGCGCACGGCGGTCCAGTGGTTGAACCGATGATCCAGATTGCCAACCCGCGCCTCTTCCTTGTCGTCGCGCAGGCTCAATGCCGGATCAATGGCCGCTATCGAGGCTTTTATCGCTGCCCACTTGGCTCGGCCGTTGTGATCTTCCGATGGGCCGGTTTGAAAACTTCCCTTGTATCTGTTCGAGCGTCCATTCCCCACGTTCTGATTGCCATTCGTCTCGGCAAAGAACAGCCCCAGGCTGATGCGGCCTGCCGCTTCGGCATTCGTCGTATCAAGTCCCTTGGCTCGCGCAATGACAGTTGCCAGATCGACAACGTCCTTGAACGGCGTATCTGATTTCTGCGCATTGGCGGGTGGCGCCTCCAGGATATCGAAGAGAGCCCTGTACTCGTCGAGCAGCGGCTCTTTGTCGGCATCGAAATATGCCGGAGGAATTCCGAATTTATTGGGCCGCCCAATTCTGGAGGGAAGAGCATCGGTGAGGTCTTTGTAGGCGCTCATCATGCCGATGCGTGCAAGATAGAGTGCCTGTCCCGGCAAGTTCGGCAGCGGCTGCTTCGAATTGATCTGCGCGCGCCGCTGGCCCAGGACCGACTCAAAATCGCTTACCGCCTTGCTGTACGCATTGAGTGCATCCGATTGCTTTTTCGTGGGTGCGCCCGCTTGCCCCATGGCGGGGGACATGAAGCTGATATTGCCGATGGCGGGCGAGACGAGCGACGCGACCGTGCTGATCATCGCATCGATGGCAATGGAAACCAGCGGCGTGAAGAAGAGTCCGAGAGCAAGAGCTGCCGTGGGCGCCGCGGTGTTTTTCATCCTCATGGCCGCCTCCCAATGCCTGGGTTTCACCGGATAGGACCCATTGCAGTGAGCGAGCCCAGTGATTTTCTGTCCAGCCCTGTTCGCAAAAATATTTCGCTTCGCCGATTGGTAGAAACAGATTTATTGATTCGCCGTCCCGTCCCACATGAGGGGCGCTTCGCGGTCGTCACGGACGTTGGGTGCGGGATGCGGTGGACGTGGCGGCGTCGCTGACGAACGGCACTCAAGCGGACGGCCGTCGATAGTCTTTTCACCTGCGAAGAACACCAAATAATTTAGCACGCGTGTCCTGCCAGGACGCTCGATAAGAAGCTGACACGAGCCGGATCACACACCATCGGCTTGGCTAACAAGGTGCCAAACCATTTATTCGTCAACGATCCATCGTTGTCGACCCAGGGGATCGGTGGCAGTTGCGGCAGGTACGATGCATACGGCATCACTTTCGAAAGCATTATTCTGCCCGGAAATTGCGCCAGGAATACCTTGTTCATTCCACCGTCCAGTCCGCTGTAGATGGGCGCGGCCGGCACGTTGTCGTTAAGCAATTGCGCGTATTCGATCTCGTCGGCGCGTCTCTTCTCCTGCGCCTCCCGCGCTATTTTCGGATTCACGATGAAGGGCGGGCATTTGCCGGTGGGATTGAACACAAGAGGATTCGGCGAATTGGGGGGAGCTTGCGCATCGAATACGTAGAGGCGATTGCACACATTCACCTTGGGTTCGAGATGCGTCGTCTCGAAGTGATCGTTGCCGATCTTGAGCATTTCCCAGAATGCCAGGTTCGGACTATTTCGATGTCGCGCCAGATTAGCCGGCGTCAAGCGGAACGGATAGGCCTGGACCTGGAATGACGGCGCGCCGCCGAGGAATGCGTTGCGCGCCAGCGCATAGATTTCGCTGATCTGTTCGTCGGTCATGGCATAGCAACCACTCGACCAGCAATCGCCGTGGATCATGAGCAGGCTGCCGGCGCGGTTGTTCGCTTTGTCGAAGCTGTTGGGAAAGCCGGTATTGATCGCGAGATAGTAGTTGGAGTTGGGATTCATCAACCCGGGTGTAATGGAATAGAATCCCTCCGGAGCCTGCCGGTCGCCCTCCCAGAACTTCGGCCCAAGATCGCCCGACCACCGGCAGATCGGATAGGTCTTGAGGATCTGGAACCGGCCGGTGGTGTCCTGTTTCCAGACTTCAAGCTCCGCCTCTTCCTTGAAAATGCGCACGACGATGGGTGAGTATTTTGGCATCTTCTTTTGTTGAAGCAGCAGAAGTAACTCGGCCGGCAGCTCCCTTGTTGCCTTGCCCGGCAACGGATTGCTGGTTTCGCCAAGGCAGGTGGCCGGCGTCAACCCCGCGGCAAAAGCCGTCGTCAGCACAAGCACACGGAGTAACGCGGCGAAAATCATTCATATACCTCTGACGTCGCCCTGCCTCGAATTGACCCGACGGGCAAATCAGTGAGCGAGCCCAGTGATTTCCTGTCCAGCCCTGTTCGCAAAAATATTTCGTTTCGCCGTTTGGTAGAAACAGTTTTATTGATTCGTCATCCCGTCCCACATGAGGGGCGCTTCGCGGTCGTCACGGACGTTGGGTGCGGGATGCGGTGGACGTGGCGGTGTCGCTGACGAACGGCACCCAAGCGGACGGCGAAGTCGTGTGGTCCTGACGCCCCGACGCTGGCGTCAAGTTTCGTGGAGCGATCTGCGGAGCGACGGTGACAACAAAGCCCGGTCACCGGGGAGAGCGCGAAGGAAACCGTTAAAACCATTGCGTGCGGGAATGCCGGGTGAATCCGGTGGCTCGCTGTGAATACTCGTGTGCATACTCACT
>NZ_JBEKCZ010000028.1:0-34318 GCF_050014615.1 Bradyrhizobium sp.
CAGAAGTTAGTCCCGGATATCGCTTCGCTCATCCGGGCTACGCTTGCTGGCGCTACATCACCCGATGTCGTCCCGGCGAACGCCGGGACCCATACGCCGCGGCCGCGCGTTCTTGATGATGTGGCAGTCGCCTTCCCTTGCAACAAACGCCGGTGGTTATGGGTCCCCTGCTTTCGCAGGGACGACACAGAGTGTGGTTCGGCACGGCGCTACAAGAAGTCGTCCACCGTCTCGGTAGTTCTAACGGCGGATGACGCTGACGCCAATCCACCCCGCAGCCGCTACCCGCCCACCTGCCCGCGGTGGCGCAAAAAATGATCGGCCAGCACGCAGGCCATCATGGCTTCGCCGACCGGCACGGCGCGGATGCCGACGCAGGGATCGTGGCGGCCCTTGGTCAGGATGTCGGTGTCGGCGCCCTTGCGATCGACGGTGCGGCGCGGCGACAGGATCGAGGACGTCGGTTTCACCGCAAAGCGCGCCACCACCGGCTGCCCGGTGGAGATGCCGCCCAGAATGCCGCCGGCATGGTTGGACAGGAAACTGACGCCCTGATTGCCCATCCGCATCTCGTCGGCGTTTTCCTCGCCGGATAGTTCGGCCGCGCCGAACCCTGATCCGATCTCGACGCCCTTGACCGCGTTGATGCTCATCAGCGCGGCAGCGAGTTCGCCGTCGAGCTTGGCATAGATCGGCGCGCCCAGTCCCGCCGGCACGCCTTCGGCTACAACCTCGATCACCGCGCCGATCGACGATCCCTTCTTGCGAATATTGTCGAGATAGGTTTCGAAGAACGCGGCCTGGTCCTTGTCCGGACAGAAGAACGGATTGCGCGCGATCTCGTCCCAGTCCCATTTGTCGCGATCGATCTTGTGCGGGCCCATCTGCACCAGCGCGCCGCGCACGGTGACGCCGGGCAGGATCTTGCGGGCGATGGCGCCGGCGGCGACCCTTGTCGCGGTCTCGCGCGCCGACGAACGCCCGCCGCCGCGATAATCACGCAGCCCATATTTGGCCTCATAGGTGAAGTCGGCATGGCCGGGACGAAACTTGTCCTTGATCTCGGAATAGTCCTTTGAGCGCTGGTCGGTGTTCTCGATCAGAAGCGCGATCGGCGTCCCCGTCGTGACCTGGACGCCGGTTTCCGGATGCGCCATCACGCCGGACAGGATCTTCACCGCGTCGGCTTCCTGGCGCTGGGTGGTGAAGCGCGACTGCCCGGGACGGCGGCGGTCGAGATCGTGCTGGATGTCCTCATTGGTCAGCGGCAGCAGCGGCGGGCAGCCATCGACCACGCAGCCGATCGCGATGCCGTGGCTTTCGCCAAAGGTCGTGACCCGAAACAGGTGGCCGAAGGTGTTGAAGGACATGGTGTGGTGCGTTCGTCCGTTTGCGTTGACAATTAACGTTCACGTCAATTGTCAACATAATCTGTCGTAACGCGGGGGGCTTGGCCGGTCAAACCTCTCAATTCGTCATGGCCGGGCTTGACCCGGCCATCCACGCCTTTCTGCGCTTGTAAAAGGACGTGGATGCCCGGGACAAGCCCGGGCATGACGACGGATAGAGCGCGCTACCCCTCCGAAGTTAACTATACTTCCTCAGCCCGCCATCGCCGAACACGTAGACGGCGCCCTGCTCGATGGTCAGGTCGGCGGCGCTGTCTGATGTCTCGACGCCGAGCGCCACCATCAGCGCCCGCGCGGTGCCGCCATGGGCCACCGCGACGGTGTCCGATGTGAGCTGGTTGTACCAGTCGCTCACCCTCGCCTGCACCGAAGCATAGCTCTCGCCATCCGGCGGCGGGATGGTCCATTTGTCGCTCAGCCGTGCGGCGAAAAGCTCGGGATCGGACGCCTGCATCTGCGCCAATGTCGCGCCTTCCCACCGGCCGTAGCCGATTTCGCGCAGCCGGGCGTCGACTGCGTAGCCGCCGGTCGGCAATTTCAGCACGCCGCGCACCAGTTCCATGGTCGAGCGCGCACGGCTGAGCGGACTTGCCACGAAGGTCAGCGACGACCGGTTGCGCCCATCGCGTGCAAACAGGTCGGTCAGAATGCCGCCGGCGTCCGCGGCCTGTCGGCGACCGAGATCGTTGAGCGGAATATCCTGCGAGCCCTGGAACCGGCCTTCCGCGTTCCACGCGGTTTCGCCGTGGCGAATATAGTAGATGACAGGCGCGGGCATCGTGACGTCGGCTATTCCTTGCCCGGGGAATTGCCGAGCGAAATATCCGGTGCCTCGGGGCGCTTCATGCCGACGACGTGGTAGCCGGCATCGACGTGATGCACCTCGCCGGTGACGCCGCGCGACATGTCCGACAGCAGGTACAGCGCGCTGTCGCCGACTTCCTCGACGGTAACATTGCGGCGCATCGGCGCGTTATATTCGTTCCATTTCAGAATGTAGCGGAAATCGCCGATGCCGGACGCCGCCAGCGTCTTGATCGGCCCCGCCGAAATCGCATTGACGCGGATATTTTTCTCACCGAGGTCGGCGGCGAGATAGCGCACGCTCGCCTCCAGCGCGGCTTTCGCGACCCCCATCACATTGTAATGCGGCATCCATTTCTCGGCGCCGTAATAGGTCAGCGTCAGGATCGAGCCGCCATCGGTCAGAAGCTTCTCGGCGCGCTGCGCGACCGCGGTCAGCGAGTAGCAGCTGATCAGCATCGTCTTGGAGAAATTATCCGCGGTGGTTTCGAGATAGCGGCCGTCGAGCTGGTCCTTGTCGGAGAACGCGATCGCATGCACCACGAAATCGATTTTGCCCCATTTCTGCTGCAGCACGTCGAACACCGCGTCGATGGTGGCGGGATCGGTGACGTCGCAATGCCCGAGCAGGATGGCGTCGATTTCCTTCGCCAGCGGTTCGACCCGCTTCTTCAGCGCGTCGCCCTGCCAGGTCAGGGCGATTTCCGCGCCCGCCGCGTGACAGGCCTTGGCGATACCCCAGGCGATCGAGCGGTTGTTGGCGACGCCGAGAATCACCCCGCGTTTGCCTTGCATCAGACCTGAATTTGGCGCCATCCGCTTTCCAATCGACCTTGATCTGGTATTCCGTATTCACAATTAGCAATATTTCGACACGCCACGAGAGAACTGCGAAACCACCGTACCGGTCTGGAGGTACACCAGCCCCCGCAGCCGGTACAGCCCCAATCCGCCCCCGCTTGGGGCTGTATGCGGCGCAACCCTGATGATCGGAATAGCCCCTTGGTGCCGGTGTTAGTTGTAGGAGGCGTTGAGGTGGCCAATGTTGAGGTGGCCAATAGTCAACGCCGGCCGGACTGAACCATGATCGAGTTTCAATGACCGCGTTTCGAGAAAGCGTCGAAGCCATGATTCCTGCGCTGCGCCGCTATGCGCGGGCGCTGACGCGCGATGCCGACGTCGCCGACGATCTGGTGCAGGACACGCTGGTGCGGGCGTTGCGTTCGGAACGGCTGTTTCTCGGCGGCGATGTGCGAAGCTGGCTCTACACCATCCTGACCAATCTCAACAAGAACCGGCGGCGATCGCTGGCGCGGCGGCCGCAATTCATGCCGCTGCTCGACAACAATCCCGACGCCAGCGGGACCGAGGCCGAAAGCCGCGACATCGCCCGCGCGCTGGCCACCCTGGTGGAGGAGCAGCGCGCGGTGCTGCTGCTGGTGATGCTGGAGGGATTGAGCTACCGCGAGGTCGCCGACATCCAGGGCGTGCCGATCGGGACCGTAATGTCACGGCTTGCGCGGGCCCGTGCGCATGTGAAAGCCTCGCTGGAGGGCGAACGCCCGGCGTTGCGACGGGTGAAGTGATGACCGGCATGGCGTACGCTGATGGTGGGGAAACGATAACGAGGAGACGGCCTATCTTGCTTTCACCGGCCAAGCGTGAAGGCAAGAACACCGGGATGATTTCGACCAAGAAGAGACAATGACAATGACCGATCCAACGATTCCCGTCACCGAAGACGAATTGCATGCCTTCGTCGACAACGAACTGCCGGCGGAACGCCGCGGCGATGTCGAGGCGTGGCTGGCGGCGCATCCTGAAGACGCCGGGCGGGTGCAATCCTGGCGCGCGATGGCGGAGGCGCTGCATGCGCGCTACGACTCCGTCGCCGACGAGGCGGTGCCGAAGCGGCTTGAGATCGAGCGCCTGGTGCGGCGGCCGCGCCATTGGATCTATGGCACGGTTGCCGCGGCGCTGGTGGCGTTTGTCTGCGGCGGCGGCGTCGGCTGGCTGGCGCGGGGCGTGGCGGCTTCGCCGTCGGCG
The DNA here is from genome assembly GCF_050014615.1 of Bradyrhizobium sp. Lineage (GTDB taxonomy): Bacteria > Pseudomonadota > Alphaproteobacteria > Rhizobiales > Xanthobacteraceae > Bradyrhizobium. Next base: position 4,260 of record NZ_JBEKCZ010000028.1, read on the forward strand.
TTCCAGAACCTGACATTGGATGCGCTGGATGCGCATCGGCTTTATGTCGTCGAGGTTCGCCATCCGGTCGAGGTGCCGGGAAACGAACGCGCGCATCTGCAGCTCTGGCTGACCAAGCGCTGCGGCTGGGACGTCCGTGCGCCGGAACTGGACGGGACCGGGCTGAAGCTGGTCGGAGGGCGGCTGTTGCCCGGCCCGACCGGACCGGCATCCTTTCTGATGTATGAGAGCGCCTCGGGCGAGCGCTTCACGCTCTATACTTCGCGCGCGCAGACCGGCACCGCGCAGATGCGCTACACCGCCGCCGAGAATTCGGGCGCGATGTATTGGTCGGAAGACGGGGTCGGCTATGTGCTGAGCGGCCCGGTTGACAAGGACCGGCTCAATCAGGTCGCGCGGCTGGTCTACGACCAGACCGAGAAGAACGGCGGGTGACGGGCGCACCGATCGGTAGCCACCGCTCGGCGTCCCAATTCCGACATCAAGAATCTGGAATCAAGACATCGGCGCGTCTCAAAATCGCACCGGGTGCTCGCGCGAAAATGCAAAGCGTTCGATCCGCCGATCGACGCAAGCGGCCTCGATCGGGTTTTACCGCGCTGGTCCCCGGTCGAGGCTGCACCTTTTCGGCGGCGCGATGCAATCCCGCTCGAAAACGCTATAGATCGCTGCGCGGATTATAGGGGTGTCCGTCGCGCCACTTCTGCATCAACGCCTCGAGCTCGGCATCGTTCCCGTCCGGCAGCATGATCCGGGTGGTGACGAACAAATCACCGCTGCCGCCGGGCTTCGGCAGGCCCTTGCCCTTGAGCCGAAAGGTCCGGCCGGTTGAGGTATTTTTCGGGATCGACAGCTCGACCGCGCTGCCGAGCGTCGGCACCCGGATCTTGCCGCCGAGCACGGCCTCATACAGCGTGATCGGCAGATCGACGCGCAGGTCGCTGCCGTCGACCTTGAAGAAGGCATGCGGCGCGATGCTGACCGTGATCAGGAGATCGCCGGGCGGGTGACCGGCCGCGGTCTCGCCCTGCCCCTTCAGCCGGATCTGCTGGCCGGCGGTGACGCCGGCGGGAATCTTGACATTGAGCTCCTTGCCGGTCGGCAGCCGGACGCGTTTCTCCGCGCCCTGGACCGCCTCCTCCAGCGACACCGTCATGGCGACGCTGAGATCGAGATCGAGCGCGATCGAACCAGGGTCGAACTCAAAAGTGCCGCCCGCGCCAGGCCGCGCGCCGCGCGCCGCAGCACCGCCGAACATGCTGTTGAGGATGTCCTCGAAACCGCCGCCACCGCCAAAGCCGCCCGCGCCGGCGCCGCCGGTACGGAAGCTGTGGCTCTGGAAGCCGCCGCCGGGCGAGGCCCCGCGCGCACGCGGGTCGCCGCCACCAGGATAACCCTGGAAGCGCGGCTTGCCCTCGGCGTCGATCTCGCCGCGGTCAAACTGCTTGCGCTTGTCCTCGTCGCCGATGATCTCGTTGGCCGAGTTCAGTTCGGAAAAGCGCGCTGCGGATTTCGGATCGTTCTTGTTGGCATCGGGGTGATGTTTCTTGGCAAGCTTGCGATAGGCACTCTTGATCGCCGCAGCAGTGGCGCCCCGCGGCACCCCCAAGACCTCATAGGGGTCGCGCATCCGTTACGTCTCCTTCAGGGAAAGCAGATTTCAAACTTCGGGTCTCTCGACCCAGCGTCTTTCAACTCAGTGTCTTTCAACTCAGTCTTGGGTTCATCTGGGGTGTTCGTGGCATTTTTGCAACGGGCACCCCCCTTTAGCTCTGTCTCCACGGCTTCAAGGTGTGGATTTCCCATCGGCCCTGGCTGGACTGGCAGGCCGCGCCCTGCAGCCAGCTTTCCGACCGGCCATTGACATAACTTGCCAGAAAATCCCGGCAGGTGTGGCCGTCCTGGGAATAGGCCTGGGCCAGTGGCGTCACCGAGCCGCGGGCGCCGGTCTCCGGGTTTTCCCATGGCTGGCTGGAATCCTTGTCGCCCTTGGTCAGCACGTCGGAGGCGGCATTGCGCGCAAAGGCAAGATCGGTCTCGGTCGGGGCCGGCGCGCTGGCCTGGAACGCGCCGATCGAGCCGGTCAGATCGTTGTCGCCCATTTTGGCGAAAGCGCCGTCGGTGCGGGACATGCTGCAGCCCCCGGTACCTACGCCGATCAGAATCAGTGTCAGCATGGCGCCGGCCGGCCCGATCGCCGATAGGCCAACGCGTCCCCATGCCCTATATAGAAAGAGCCTATATGGGGGCTGCAACACGCTCTGGGCCGCGGGCGGGCGCAACTCGGAACTCCCTGGATGACGGACACGACCTCCATCAAACACCCGACACCCTTAACATCCGGTGATTTCACCGCGGCCGAGGAGCCGTTTGCGCTGTTCGGCGACTGGTTCGCCGAAGCGGCGAAGGCCGAACCCAACGATCCCAACGCCATGTCGCTGGCCACGGTCGACGCCGACGGCCTGCCTGACGTGCGGATGGTGCTGATGAAGGGCTATGACACCAAGGGCTTCGTGTTCTACAGCCATATTGCGAGCCAGAAGGGCCGCGAACTCGCCGACAACCCCAAAGCGGCCTTGCTGTTTCACTGGAAATCGCTGCGCCGGCAGGTGCGGATCCGCGGCAATGTGTCACCGGTTACCGAGGCCGAGGCCGACGCCTATTTTGCGACCCGGCCGAAGCAGGCCCAGATCGGCGCCTGGGCCAGCAAGCAGTCGCAGCCGCTGGAAAGCCGTTTTGCCTTCGAGCAGGCGATCGCCAAGGTCGCCGCCAGGCACATCATCGGCGACGTACCGCGCCCGCCCGGCTGGAGCGGCTGGCGCATCGCCCCATTGCGGATCGAATTCTGGCATGACCGCCCGTTCCGCCTGCACGATCGCATCGAATTCCGCCGCGCCACGCCGGATCAGCCATGGTCCAGGACGCGGCTATATCCCTGATGACCCGAGCCTGAAGGACCGCCATGCCGAATTCCTCCAACGCGCCACGGCGCACCCTGCTGCTGACGGGAGCCAGCCGCGGCATCGGCCATGCGACCGTGATCCGCTTTTCCTCGGCCGGCTGGCGCGTCATCACCTGTTCGCGCCATCCGTTCCCCGAGGAATGCCCGTGGGGTGCCGGACCCGAGGATCACATCCAGGTCGACCTCGCCGATCATGCCGACACCACGCGGGCGATTTCGGAAATTCGCGAGCGGCTGGAGGGCGGCGAGCTGCATGCGCTGGTCAACAATGCCGCGATCTCGCCGAAGGCCGCCGGCGGCGGACGGCTCGGCTCGGTCGATACCGACATCGACACCTGGAGCCATGTGTTCCGGGTCAATTTCTTTGCGCCGATCATGATGGCGCGTGGGCTGATCGAGGAATTGAAAGCCGCCAAGGGCTCGGTGGTCAACGTCACCTCGATCGCGGGCTCCCGCGTGCACCCGTTCGCGGGCGCGGCCTACGCCACCTCGAAGGCGGCGCTGGCCTCATTGACCCGCGAGATGGCATCGGATTTCGGCCGCATCGGGGTGCGCGTCAATTCGATCGCGCCTGGCGAGATCGACACCTCGATCCTGTCGCCGGGCACCGAGAAAATCGTCGAACAGCAGATCCCGCTGCATCGCCTCGGCACCCCCGATGAAGTCGCCAAGATCATCTATGTGCTGTGCACCGAGACCAGTTCCTACGTCAACGGCGCCGAGATCCACATCAACGGCGGCCAGCACGTGTAAACGCTCAACTCGTCATTCCCCGATGCGCAATTGAGCATCTGAGGACGCGAGTGAGACGAGCGAACCCAGAATCCAGAGGTTGTTCGCGAGATTCCCCGATGCGCAATGGCGCATCTGAGGTTCGCGCTATCGCGCGCCCCGGAATGACGCAGCCCAATCAATCCGCGCGGAACTTGCGCGGGCCGCCGCGCAGGTCGTGCGTCACGATATTGAAGGTACTGGAACATTCATCTTCGTTCTCGCCTTCCGACAGCGCCGCGCCGCAATGCCGACAGGTCCGCGCCGACATAGCCAGTACGGCGGCGTTGCGGCCCTGTTGATAGCGGGCGAAATCGATGACGTTGCGCCCCTGCATTATGACTTTCTCAACCATTGCTGTCCTCTTGAGCAGAGACAGCGTTATCGCAGAAAGCCGTCGCATAAACGTTCAGCGCAATGCTCAAATTTTAGCGGAGCAATTGAGGCAGTGGTCGATGGACGCGCCATCGTTTTCTTAACCTTTGTCTGCGGATAGCGAGCGCTCGCTACAACCACTTCTTCCATTTGAACAGGAAATAAGGAAGTACCGCGGCGGCCACCATCATCAGCACCGCGAGGGGATAGCCGTGTTCCCATTCGAGTTCCGGCATGACCTTGAAATTCATGCCGTAGATCGAGGCGATCAGGGTCGGCGGCATCAGCACCACCGCCATCACCGAAAACAGTTTGATGATATTGTTCTGCTCGAGATTGACGACGCCGAGCATCGCATCCAGCACGAAGGTGATCTTGTTGGAGAGGTAGGAGGCGTGGTCGGTCAGCGACGCGACGTCGCGCTGCATGGTCTTGAGCTGCGCCCGCATCTCCTTCGACCATTTGACGCTGTCGGCCTCGGCGGTGATGAAGGTGACGAGGCGGCCGATCGAAACCAGGCTCTCGCGCACCTTGGAGGTCAAATCGCCTTTACGTCCGATCGTGATCAGGATTTCGGAATAGCGTTTGGCGTGGCCGGTGCGCGCGGCGCCCTCGGGCTCGAAGATGGCGTGGCTGACCGCGTCGACATCGGCGCCGGCCCGCTCCAGAATGTCGGCGCAGCGGTCGATCACCGCATCGAGCAGTTCCATCAACACGCCCTCGCCATTGATGCCGGGAGCGGCGGCGCGGGCCAGCTTGTTCTCCACCAGCGCGAACGGTTTCGGGATGTCATAGCGCACCGTCACCAGGCGGTGGCCGGACAGGATGAAGGTTACCGGCGTGATCCGCGGCGATTCCGTGTCGGCCGCGCACATCAGGCTGGCGGTCATGTAGCGCGCGCCGTTCTCGATATAGAGCCGGCTGGAAATCTCGATTTCCTGCATGTCCTCGCGGGTCGGCACGGCGATCCCGGCCAGTCCTTCCACCGCATGATCCTCGGCCGCGGTCGGCTTGACCATATCGATCCAGACCGCGCTTTCGGGCAGCGCGGCGAGGTCGACGGAGACCGCCTTCTTCAGGGAGGATTCGGAGGGGATGAACACCGAGAACATGGGGGAACTCCGGAACTGGACGGGCCAAACCACCCAACAGGACTTAGCTCGATTCTGGCAAGCGCTTCATGACGGCGACCTGCCCCCGCCCCCACCCAGGATTTGCGGCGACGCGATGGCGCTGGGGTGGCGGCGAATAGACCTCCAGGCCCGACTGCCCAAAAATGAGACGAAACCGCGGGGACTTGAGGCAAAAAAGACACAGCCAGGGTCCCGCAGCGCGGGACAGGCATCCAGGCACTGGAATTATTCCCAATCTAGGCGATAATGCTATTAATGGAATCGTCGCCTTTAGGGCCCAATATGGGCGCCGCGATCGCAAGACTTTCGATTGGAAGCCACCATGTCGTCGCTGAAGCTAACACTGGGCGTTCTGGCCGCCGGCCTGATGTTGTCGGGCTGCATGGAAACCGCCAGCTACGAGGCGACCAATACCAGTAATTTCAAGCCGCACGACAAGGAATTGCTGGCGAAGATTCGTTACGAGAATGTGGCGATCCCGGAAGCTTACCGTCGCGCCATCGTCGATTATCATCGCAAGGAAGCGCCCGGTTCGATCGTGGTCGATTCCGACAACCACTATCTCTATCTCGTGCAGAACGACGGCAAGGCCATCCGCTACGGCATCACCGTCGGCGAGGAAGCCATGGCGTGGTCGGGCATCGCCAAGGTCGGCAGCATGACCGAGTGGCCGCCCTGGCATCCGACCAAGAGTGAAATCGAGCGTCTCGGCGTTCCCACCTTCGTGGCGCCGGGTCCCGACAATCCGATGGGTTCGCGCGCGCTCTATCTTTATTCGGGCGGCAAGGACACCTTGTTCCGGATTCACGGCACCAACCAGCCGGAATATATCGGCCAGTCGATCTCGTCCGGTTGCATCCGAATGACGAACGAAGACGTGATCGATCTGTATAACCGGGTGAAAATGGGCACCATCGTGGTGGTGCTGGAGCCGCATCATGGCGACTCCCCGTTTAATTCCAGCTCGAAGATGGCGTCGCAAAACGATGGCAGTTTCGGCACCAATATCGGCGGCGCAAGGGTGCAGTAGCCGCATCGGCTGACACCGTCGACGATATCCAAAGCGCCGGTTTACCGGCGCTTTTCTTTTATTGACGCTTTTTCGTTGTCGGCTTGTTCGTCGGCGGCTGGGCGTCGGCATCCGGCTCGGCCGGATCTGGGGCAGCATCCGGTTTGGCGGCGTCGGATTTGGCGGCTTCGCGCTGCGGCGCCTGGTCCGGACGCTCGGCCGGCAGCAGCGGCGCGATCAGCGGCAGCGGGTCCCACACATTCCACTGACAGATCTTGTAGTCGTTATGCCGTCCCATCAGGTCGAGATGGATATGGTCTTCGTGATACCAGTCCGAGCCGGGCCCCAGCACGGTGGAAAACCGCGCGCATACCGAATGCAGCACGTTCTCGCGCAGCTCGCGCGACACCGTGCGATCGGTCAGCGAAATCGACCGGCTGTTGGCGAGCTTGAAGGAGCGAACGTCGAGCGCGTTGGCGCGGCCGTGTTCGGACAAGGGAGCGCCGACGACGCGGTTACGCCCGCGGCATTCGAACGAGTCGAAATTGTCGAGATCGGTGACGGTGCTGCCGAGACTTGCCGCTAGCGGCGCGATGTCGGTGCGGACCCAGTCCGCGATCGCCGACGCCATGGCGCAGCGCAGGATCGCCGCGGGTTTGACCTGCACCAAATGCCCGTCCGGCAGCACCACAGCCTCCAGCCGCACCAGATCCTCGCCGCCGCAGCCGCCGGCGCCATGGATGTCGGGAATGCTGGGAGCGATCGCGATCGCCTCCGACAGCGCCACCCGGCAGGCCGAGAGCTGGGGTGCCGGCGCGACCCGCTCGGCCGGCCGGTCCGCCTCGACGGGGGCCGGTTTTCCATCCACGGGCGTGTCCGCCTCGATCGCCGGCGCCTCCGCCGGACGCGGCTTCGGCAACGGCACCGTGCGCGCGGTCCGGCGCGGCTTCGGCCGGCTCTCCCCGAACAGGCCGCTCCAGGGATCTCGCGCGGCCTGGCGCGCCGCCGCCGCTGATACGGCTGGCCCGCACAGCATCAGCACCACGGCCGCAGCGGTAACCATTCCCGCTGCGCTGCAGCGCAAGCCGCCACAAGGCCATTTGCGGCGTGCCTTCTCCGCGCTAAAGTTCATGCCAATTCCGTGAAGACCTGCGGCAAACGATAACAGGAGGAACGTCCGTATGCTCGGTTTGATGCAAGACTGGCCTTTGCTTTGTCACCGGATTATCGAGCACGCCGCAGCGTTCCATGGCACGCAGGAGATCGTCACGCGCTCGGTCGAGGGCCCCATCCACCGCACCAATTACGCCCAAATCCGCGATCGCGCATTGAAGGTTTCGCAGCGCCTCGATCGCGACGGCATCAAGCTCGGCGACCGCGTCGCCACCATCGCGTGGAACACCTGGCGCCATCTTGAAGCCTGGTACGGCATCATGGGCATCGGCGCGATCTGCCATACCGTCAATCCGCGGCTGTTTCCCGATCAGATCGCCTGGATCGTCAACCATGCGCAAGACCGTGTGCTGATGACGGATATCACCTTTGTGCCGATGCTGGAAAAAATCGCCGACAAGCTTCCCAGCGTGGAACGCTACATCGTGTTCACCGACAAGGCGCATATGCCGCAGACCACGCTGAAGAACGCGGTCGCCTATGAGGACTGGATCGCGGAGGCGGATGGCAATTTCAAGTGGAAGACCTTTGACGAAAATACCGCGGCCGCGATGTGCTACACGTCGGGCACGACCGGCGATCCCAAGGGCGTGCTGTATTCGCATCGTTCCAACGTGCTGCACGCGCTGATGGCCAATAGCGGCGATTCGCTGGGCGCCAATGCCGCCGACACCATGCTGCCGGTGGTTCCCCTGTTCCATGCCAACAGCTGGGGCATCGCGTTCTCCGCGCCCTCGATGGGCACCAAGCTGGTGCTGCCCGGCGCCAAGCTCGACGGCGCGTCGGTATTCGAGCTATTGGAAACCGAGAAGGTGACACATACCGCCGGGGTGCCGACGGTGTGGCTGATGCTTCTCAACCACATGGCCGCCAACAATTTGAAACTGCCGCATCTGCGCATGGTGGTGTGCGGCGGCTCGGCGATGCCGCGGTCGATGATCAAGGCCTTCGTCGACAGCGGCGTGCAGGTGCGCCACGCCTGGGGCATGACCGAGATGAGCCCGATCGGCACCCTGGCCGCGCTCAAGCCGCCCTTCGCTGAGCTGACCGGCGAGGCTCGGCTCGATATTCTGCAGACCCAGGGTTACCCGCCGTTCGGCGTCCAGATGAAAATCACCGACGATGCCGGCAAGGAGCTGCCGTGGGACGGCAAGACGTTCGGCCGGCTGAAAGTCGCTGGCCCGGCGGTCTCGAAGGCCTATTTCCGCGTCGATACCAACATTCTCGACGCCGACGGCTATTTCGACACCGGCGACGTCGCCACCATCGACCAGTACGGCTACATGCGGATCACCGACCGTTCCAAGGATGTGATCAAATCCGGCGGCGAATGGATTTCGTCGATCGATCTGGAAAATCTCGCGGTCGGACATCCCGCGGTCGCGGAAGCCGCCGTGATCGGCATCCACCATCCGAAATGGGACGAGCGTCCGCTCTTGATCGTGCAGCTCAAGCAGGGCCAGAGCGCCACGCGCGAGGACATCCTCAAATACATGGATGGCAAGATCGCCAAATGGTGGATGCCGGATGACATCGTGTTCGTCGACGGCATTCCGCACACCGCGACCGGAAAGATCCTGAAAACCGCGCTGCGCGACCAGTTCAAGGCCTACCGTTTCCCGAACGCGGCGGCTTGAGGAATTAGTTAGCCGTCGTGGCCGGGCCGTAGCCGTCCGAAGGACGGCGTCGCTTCCGCTCGCCTATGCCCGGCCATCCCCGTCTTGACTTCATGGGACACGAAGACGTGGATGCCCGGGACAAGCCCGGGCATGACGGTGAGGGATCGCCGGCCCCGGCACTCCACCCTTGAATTTGCCGCAGGTCCGTGGTCTCAAACGGGCCAGTCTAATGACCCGGCGCATTACGCCCGGCCAAGTTCCAACCCGGCAGAATTGAAGCGATGGCCCGCAGGTTTTCCGCTCCCTATCAATCGGAGCCCGTGTCGAGTCTCGCGTCCTGGGCGCGCAATCTCGCGGTGTTCTCGGTGGTTGCGGTGCTGGTCTCGATCCTCATCGTCCGCTTCGGCTTTCTCGAGATGAAACCGGCGCTGGCGACCTTCTTCGGCGCGCTGGCCTGCGCCGGCCTTTCGATCCTGGTCGGCCTCGCCGCCTTTGTCGCGATCTGGCAAAACGGATCGCGCGGCATGAGCCGCATCCTGCTGGCGTTCCTGATCGACGCGGTGGTGCTCGCCTATCCCGCCTATCTCGGCCTGCAATATCGCAAACTGCCGGCGATCCACGACATCACCACCGATCCGATCGATCCGCCGCGCTTCGAAGCGCTGGCGCGGCTGCGCAGCGGCGACGGCGCCAACACCGCCGTCTATGCCGGGCTGTATTCCGCCGAGCAGCAGCGGCTCGCCTATCCCGATATCGAGACCGTCGAACTCGAGGTCCCGGTGCAGCGGGCCTATGAGATCACGCTGCAGCTGGTCAACAAGCGCAAATGGCTTGTGATCGACGAACGGCCGCCACAGCCGCCGCGCCGCATCGGCCGCATCGAGGCGGTGGCGCGCACCCCGATCATGGGATTTCGCGAAGACGTATCGATCCGCGTCACCGCCGATGGCGAGGATTCCCGCGTCGATATCCGCTCGTCGTCGCGCTATTTCGAGAGCGATCTCGGCAGCAACGCCGCACGCGTGATGAAGCTGATCGACGACATCAACAATGCGGCCGATAACGCCAACCTCAAGCCGGTGAAGAAACCGCAACTCCCGGTGAAACCGCCGCCGCCGAAGGTGGTGAAGAAGTGACGTCTTCGTCATTCCGGGGCGTGCGAAGCACGAACCCGGAATCTCGCGCCACAATTTCTGGATTCCGGGTCTGCGCCTGACGGCGCATCCTGGAATGACAGCCCTAACCCGCCGCCGCCAGCCGGTAGGTCCCGCCGATCACCGGATCGCCATCGGTCCTGACGATCCCGCGCGCCACCAGATCTTCCAGATGGGCCAGCACGGAATAACCGGCGGCGTTCAACAGCCGCGGGTCGATGCCGATATAGATCGCGCGCACGATGGTGGGAATATCGGCTTCGCCTTTCGCCAGACGGTGCAGGATCGATGCCTCGCGGGCCTGCCGGTGCCGGATCAGGAAGCGCACATAGCGCGGACCTTCGGGGATTTCCGGGCCATGGCCCGAGAAATACAGATCCTCGTCGCGCTGCGTCAGTCGTTCCAGCGAGGCCATGTAGTCGATCATCGATCCGTCCGGCGGCGCCACGATCGAGGTCGACCAGCCCATCACGTGATCGCCGACGAAATTGATCTTCCGCTCCGGCCAGGCGAACGCCAGATGATTGGCGGTATGGCCCGGCGTCGCCACCGCCTCAAGTTTCCAGCCGGCGCCCTCGATCACCTCGCCATCGCGAACGCTGACATCGGGCCGAAAGTCGCGGTCGGCGCCGGATTCCGGATTGTGCTTCTCGCTCTCGAAGCGCGGCCGCGACGCCCGGTGCGGACCCTCGGCATAGACAGTGGCGCCGGTGGCGACCTTGATCCGCGCGGTATTCGGCGAGTGGTCGCGGTGGGTGTGGGTGACCAGAATATGCGTCACGGTCTCGCCACGCACGGCATCCAGCAACGCCGTGGCGTGGGCCTCATTGTCGGGACCGGGATCGATGATCGCGACCTTGCCCTGGCCGACGATGTAACTCACCGTTCCCGTGAAGGTGAAAGGGCTCGGATTGTTGCAAAGGATCCGCCGCACGCCAGGGCGAACTTCTTCGACGATTCCCGGCTTGAGCGGAAAGTCGCGGTTGAACGGGACGTCGTCATTGTCGGCCATGGGATTTGCTCTGACGTCATTCCGGGATGGCCCGAAGGGCCAGACCCGGAATCTCGATGAGATGGATGATGTAGCTCGAGATTCCGGGTTCGCGCCTTTGGCGCGCCCCGGAATGACGACCCAAACTTACGAAAACGCCTGGATGCCGGTGATGGCGCGGCCGAGGATCAAAGCGTGGACGTCGTGGGTACCTTCATAGGTATTCACGGTTTCCAGGTTCGCGGTGTGGCGCATCACGTGATATTCGATCTGGATGCCATTGCCGCCATGCATGTCGCGTGACATGCGCGCGATATCGAGCGCCTTGCCGCAATTGTTGCGCTTGACGATCGAGATCATCTCCGGCGCCATCTTGCCTTCGTCCATCAAGCGGCCGACCCGCAACGAGGCCTGCAGGCCAAGCGCGATGTCGGTCTGCATGTCCGCGAGCTTTTTCTGCACCAGTTGCGTCGCCGCCAGCGGGCGATTGAACTGCTTGCGGTCGAGCGTGTATTGCCGCGCGCGCGCCATGCAGTCTTCCGCGGCGCCCATCGCGCCCCAGGAAATGCCGTAGCGGGCGCGGTTGAGGCAGCCGAACGGCCCCTTGAGGCCGGAGACGTTGGGCAGCAGCGCGCTTTCGGGCACTTCCACACCTTCCATCACGATTTCGCCGGTGACCGACGCCCGCAGCGACAGCTTGCCGCCGATCTTGGGCGCCGAGAGGCCCTTCATGCCCTTTTCAAGGATGAAGCCGCGGATCTGGTTGTTATGTTCCGCCGATTTCGCCCACACCACGAACACGTCGGCGATCGGCGCGTTGGAAATCCACATTTTGGTGCCGGTCAGCCGATAGCCGTCGGAGGTCTTCTCGGCGCGGGTCTTCATGCCGCCGGGATCGGAGCCGGCATCGGGCTCGGTCAGGCCGAAGCAGCCGACCCATTCGCCGGTGGCAAGCTTGGGCAGATATTTCTTGCGCTGGTTCTCGTCGCCATAGGCATAGATCGGGTGCATCACCAGCGACGACTGCACCGAATTCATCGAACGATAGCCGGAATCGACGCGCTCGATCTCCCGCGCCACCAGGCCATAGGCGACATAGCTGGCATTGGCGCAGCCATATTCCTCCGGCAGCGTGATGCCGATCAGGCCAAGTTCGCCCATCTCGTTGAAAATCTCGCGATCGGTCTTTTCCTCGAGGTAGGCCTTGGTGATGCGCGGCAGCAGCTTGTCCTGCGCGTAGGCCCGCGCGGTGTCGCGGATCATGCGCTCGTCTTCGGTCAACTGCTCGTCGAGCATGAACGGATCATCCCACTGGAAATTCACCGGGGATGGCTTGTCCTTGGTCTGAGGGCGCACGCTCATGAAAATTCCTTTCGCAACTTGTCCTGCAGATTTGTTTCACAAGTTAAAGCGCTATGGGCAGAAGTGCAATTCCTCGATTTTGTCATTCCGGGGCGCGCCAACCGAACTTGGGTTTACCCGAGTTCGGCAAATATTATTTTTCCAAGTCGGCAACAGCCGACTTGGAGGGCGCGAACCTCAGATATGCGGTTGCATATCGGGGAATCTCGAGATTCCGGGTCTGGTCCTTCGGACCATCCCGGAATGACAACGCCTATCCTTCGAGCAGTTCGTTGGAGACGATCTCGATGCCGAAACCGGACAATCCCTTGTAGTCATGCACCGACGACGTCAAATGACGGATCGAGGTGACGCCGAGATCGCGCAGGATCTGCGCGCCGACGCCGACCTCGCGCCATTGCCGGTTGCGGTCGGCCTCAGCGGATTTCTCCTCCGGCAACGGCGCCACGGGAACGCCGGCAGCACCGTCGCGCAGGTAAACCAGCACACCGCTGCCGGCCTTCTTGAAATGTTCGAGCACGGCCTGCATGCGCTTTGGCCCGGTGAACATGTCCCGGACGATATTGGGCTTGTGGAACCGGGTCAGCACGTTCTTGCCGTCACCGACGCCGTTATAGACGAACGCCACATGCGCGATGGGGTCGAACGGCGAACGATAGGCATAGCCCTGCAACGGCCCGATCGGGCTTTCGGTGGTGAAGGTCGAGACCCGCTCGATCAGCTTTTCCCGCGCCTGGCGGTAGGCGATCATGTCGGCGATGGTGACATGCTTGAGCTTGTGGGCCCGGGCGAACCGCGCCACCTGCTCGCCCTTCATGACCGTGCCGTCGTCGTTCATCAGTTCGCTGATGACGCCGATCGGCGGCAGGCCACTGAGCTTGCAAAGATCGACCGCCGCCTCGGTATGGCCCGAGCGCAGCAGCACGCCACCGTCCCGCGCAATCAGCGGAAACACGTGTCCGGGCCGCGCGAAATCGCTGGCGCCGACATTCGGATTGGCCAGCGCGCGACAGCAGGACGCGCGTTCGTCCGCCGAAATCCCGGTGCCGCCATCGGGCTTGTAGTCGATCGAGACCGTGAAGGCGGTGGTGTGGTTGGATTCATTGTGCGCCACCATCGGGTCGAGCCGCAGCCGGCGCGCATCTTCGGTCGTGATCGGCGCGCAGACAATGCCCGAGGTGTGGCGGATGATAAATGCCATCTTGTCGGCGGTGCAAAGCGACGCAGCGACGATCAGATCGCCCTCGCCTTCGCGGTCGTCATCATCGGTGACGACAACGAGTTCGCCGCGGGCGAAGGCATGCAGAACTTCCTGGATCGGATCGGCCATTCAAAGGGTCTCACATTGTACGGGCGAGCATTAGCCGGACTCGCAGGCCCGCGCCAGCTTCATTACGCAGGGCAGAACGGCTCCGGCGGCGTGGCGATCCGGTAGCGACAAAGCTTACCAATTTGCATAAGGTTGGAACCAATAAAGAACAAGGGAAACGCCATTCATGACCTCGCCAGCGTTTGACTTCGCACCGTTGTTTCCAGCGGGATTGCCCGCGCCCGCGGCGAAATGGACCGGACTGGCCAAATACAGCTTTGTCGGCGGCAACAACGATCCGGACCAGGTCCCGGTCGAGGGCCTGATCGAGGCGGTCAATGCCGTGCTCCGGCGCGAGGGCAAGACGCTGGCCACCTACGGGCTGGCCAGCGGGCCTCAGGGTTATCTTCCGCTGCGCCAATTTCTCACGGCGAAACTGCAATCCGACGCCGGCATCGACTGCGCCGCCGACGAGATCCTGATCGTTTCCGGTTCGCTGCAGGCGCTCGACCTCGTCAATGCCACGCTGCTCGCCCGCGGCGACACAATTATCATCGAGCGGGACAGCTATCAGGGCGCGCTGAACCGGCTGACCCGGCTCGGCGTCAATGTCGTCGGCATTCCGCTCGATCATGACGGCATGCGGATGGATGCGCTGGCGCAGGCGCTGGCCGATCTCAAGCGCCGCGGCATCACGCCTAAATACATCTACACCATCCCGACCGTGCAGAACCCGACCGGCACCATCATGCCGCTGGCGCGCCGCGCCGAATTGCTGAAGCTGGCCGGACAATATGGCGTGCCGATCTTCGAGGATGATTGCTATGCTGATTTGATCTGGGACCGCCAACGCCCGCCGGCATTGCACGCGATGAGCCGCAACGGCGGCGTCATTCATATCGGCTCGTTCTCCAAGTCGATCGCGCCGGCATTACGCGTGGGCTATATCGTGGCGCCATGGAGCGTGCTGTCGCGGATGCTGGCGCTGAAGACCGACGCCGGTTCGGGCGCGCTCGAACAGATGGTGCTCGCGGAATATTGCGCGCCGCATTTCAGTTCACATGTGCCGAAGCTGACGCGGGGCCTGCGCGCCAAGCTCGAGACGCTGATGGAAGCGCTCAACGAGCAATTTGGCACGGCAGCGGAATTCGATGACCCCAAGGGTGGCATCTTCCTGTGGGTCAAGCTCCCCGACCAGGTCGATACGCTAAAACTCTACCAGGCCGCGCTCGCCGCCGGCGTCGCCATCAATCCGGGACCGGAATGGTCGACCGACAAGGTCCATGCCGGCCCCCGGTTGCGGCTGTGCTTCGCCAGCCCCTCGCATGAACAGATCCGTGAAGGCATCGCTTTGCTCGCCGAGATATGCCGCCGGGAATTCGGCGTGCCGGCGCGAAGCGCGAATGTCGAGAAACGCGGCCGGGCGTGACCGGCCGACGGCCGGAAGATCAAAACCGGCGGTCCGGGAATGGTGCGGTTCGCTGCGATGCTGTAGAATAACGCCGGGGCGCAACAGGAGCTCGCGAGATGGACGCCGCCGACCTTCGGATGTTCCAGTGCGTGGCAAGCACGGGCAGCATGAGCAGGGCTGCGCTCGAACTCAATACCGTGCAATCCAATGTCACCGCGCGCATCAAATCGCTCGAGGATGAAGTCGGCTTCGCTCTGTTCGAGCGCACCAATCGCGGGGTCACACTGACGGCGGCCGGGCAGCGGTTGCTTCCCTTCGCGGCCCGCGCCGCACGCCTGCTCGACGACGCCAAACGCGCGGTGGCCGACGAGGGAACCCCGTCCGGGAGCCTGACGATCGGTTCGCTCGACACCACGGCCGCCCTGCATCTGTCGCCGACTCTTGCGGCCTATGTCGCAGCCTATCCGGCGGTCGATCTGTCGTTGAAAACCGGAACCACCCGCGAGCTCATCGCGCAGGTGCTGGGTCGGCAGCTCGACGGCGCCTATGTCTGTGGTCCGGCCCATCATCCGGACCTGCTGGTCGATCCGTTCGTCCGCGAAGAACTCGTGATCCTGACGGCTCCCGCCATCACCAGCTTTGAGGCGCTGAGCCGCAAGCCGGACCTGAAGATCGTGGTCTTGAAAGCGGGCTGCTCCTATCGCCTGCAACTCGAAGCCATGCTGGCGCGGCGCGGCATCGTCGGCGTGCGGCTGCTGGAATTTGGCACCATCGAAGCCATCATCGCCTGCGTCAGCGCCGGCGTCGGCGTGACCTTGCTGCCGCGGGCATTGCTTGGATCGGTGTGGGAGCGCGGACGCCTGCGCGTGCATCCGCTGCCGAACGATGAGGGACAGGTCGAGACCGTCTTCATCCGGCATCGTGAAGCCTATGCCTCGGGCGCCCTTCGCGCCTTCATGGACATGGCCCGGCCGGCCTTGACGGTTGCGGCTGCCGAATAAGCCATTCGCCATCACTGCCAGCGATAGCGGCCATCAGATCAAACCGTTACCGGACGCCATTCCGTTTGCGCTAGCGTGGGCCCAGACTAACCACGGCAGTAACAACATCATGCAACACGACCGCTCCTTAGCGCTGGCCTTCGGCGGGCTGGCGGCGATGACCGCCGCACTTGGCATCGGCCGCTTTGTCTACACGCCGATCCTCCCGGCCATGCTGGGCGCGCTCGGCTGGAGCAAATCCGATGCGGGGCTGGTCGCTTCGGCCAACCTGCTGGGTTATTTCATCGGCGCATTGCTGGCCGGCCGGCCGTTCGCGGTAGCACGGCCGAGGCCCTGGCTTCTGGCGGCACTGACGATCAGCGCCGTGTCAACCGCCGCCATGGCGCTGCCGTCCGATATCGTCTCCTTCGTCAGCCTTCGCTTTATCGGCGGCGTCGCCAGCGCGTTTGTGATTGTATGCGCGTCAACCCTGGTACTGGAGCGACTGTCGGCTTCGGGACGCGGGTCGCTGTCCGCCGTTCAGTTCGCCGGCGTCGGCTTCGGGATCATGATCTCGGCCATCACCGTTTCCGTGTTGCTGGCATCGGGCGCGGGCTGGCGGAGCCTGTGGATCGGTACCGGCTCATTGGCGGTGCTGGCCGCGGTCGCGGCCGCAGCGTTGATTCCGGCGTCGGACCAGGCCGGCGCGGCGATGAAGCCCGAAATGATCAACGCGCCACCTTCGGGTATGACCGCGATGGTCGTGGCCTATGGCCTGTTCGGCTTCGGCTATATCATCACCGCAACCTTCCTGGTCGCCATCGTGCGGCTGACAGCGGAGGTTCGCGTGCTTGAGCCCTGGGTCTGGACCCTGTTTGGGCTGGCCGCGATTCCGTCCGTGACGGTCTGGAGCTGGCTGGGCCAGCGGGTCGGGATCTTGAACGCCTTTGCCGCGGCGTGCGCCATCGAGGCGGTGGGCGTCGCCGTCAGCGTCGAATGGGTGACGATCCCGGGCATCTGTCTTTCGGCGTTGCTGCTGGGCGGAACCTTCATGGGCCTTACGGTGCTGGGATTTTTGGCCGGGCGAATGCTGTCGAGCGGCCATCCGCACCGGGCTTTCGCGCGAATGACCGCGAGCTTCAGCATTGGGCAGATGATCGGGCCGACGCTGGCCGGCTTTCTGTCGGAGCGGCTCGGTGACTTTCGCGTGGCATCCCTGATCGCGGCCGCGGCGCTGGTTGCTGCCGCGGCACTCGCGCTCAGAACTTCATGGGCCGCTTCTACCTCACCGCAAATGGCGCCTGATACGGCCGCCCGAACGGCACGCCGTTGATCACGGTCTGCACCGGCTTCAGCCAGGCCTTGCCATCGCGCTTGTTGTTGCGGGTGTCGAGGAACGACACCGGCCCTTCCACCAGGTCCATGATCGCGACGTCACCGGGCGCGCCAACCTGCAGCGTGCCGATCTTCGGCGCGCGGTTGATGATTTTGGCCGGCGCCGTGGTGGTCATCGTCACCACCTGCTCCAGCGAATAGCCCATCGCCATGAATTTGCTCATCACGTTGGGCAGGAACGGCACCCCCGGCGTATTGCCTGAAAATACGTGCATGTCGGACGAAATCGTGTCCGGGGTGCAGCCGGCGGGAATCGCGACCTCGGCCACGGTAAAATCGAAGCTGCCGCCGCCATGGCCGACATCGAAGATCACGCCGCGCTGCTTGGCGGCGAGAGCCGCCGGCAGCAGCTTGCCGTCCTGCACGATGTTGGTGAACGCACCGGCCATGTTCGGCGCCCCGGAATAGGCGTGGGTCAGCACGTCGCCGGGCCGCAAGATGTTCAGAATATCGGACATCAATGCGCCGGTCTCGACGCCGCCGATATGCACCATCATCTTGGCCGGCCAGCCGCACATCTCGCAGGCCTGAATCCCGCGTTTCAGCGGCTCGAGGCCGTGCTTGAAGATCACGTTCTCCGACATCCGCACCTTGACGCCGATCAGGAAATCCTGATTTTCCGCCAGCGCCATGGCGCAGGCTTCGACCTGCGCATTGTCGATGTTGTAGAGCTCCGCGACCGGGAAGGCCGACAATCCGTTGTTGGCGATGTGGAGGAACGCATACATCCGCGCCCGCGTCTGCGCCACGATGTAGCGGCGCAGCGCCGCGAGGTTGTTGACGCCGGCATCGCCGGCCGACACCACGGTGGTCGTGCCCTGAAACTGCACCAGTTCGTCGGCGGGAATGCCGATCGCCGAGCCATAGGGATAGACATGACAATGCAGATCGATCAGGCCCGGCATCACCAGTTTGCCCGAGGCATCGATGCTCTTCGAGATGCGGGCGGCGGGAATCTCCGGCTCGATCGCCTCGATCACGCCCCAGCGGATGCCGATGTCGCGCTTGCCGCGCAGCGACTGGCTGGGATCGACCACCTCGCCGCCCTTGATCACGAGGTCGAACTTGTCGGCCGGCCCCATCGCCGCATCGGCCGGGGAACGCCCTGACCATGTCGCGGCCGCGGCCGAGCCCGTAAGCGCAAGGAAATGACGGCGTGACAGTGCGGACATGCTGGCGTTCTCCCCCAAAGGAATTTCAAGGATTTTTTTATCGATCAATGATGCGCCGGGCAGGCAATTTTCGCAAGCCGCCGGGAAGTAGCCGGCAAACATGGCTGGTCTCTTCAGGCATGCTGCCATAACCTCGCGCCGCAACCATCAAGGGCCGAAGAGCCCGAACGGGAGACATTCATGACTGCCTTGCGAATTCTCACAACCGCGCTTTGCCTGCTGGCTTCGGGCGCCGCATTCGCCGCGGAGCCGTTGCCGCGCGCCAAACCGGAAGATGTCGGCCTCTCCAGCGAGCGGCTGGCACGGATCGGCGAAACGCTGAAAGCCGACATTGAAGCCGGACGTATTCCCGGCGCGGTCATCGCCATCGCCCGGCACGGCAAACTGGTGGTGTTCGATGCCTATGGCTGGCGCGACAAGGCGGCCGGTGTCGCCATGACCACGGACACCATCTTCAACATCGCGTCGATGACCAAACCGATGACAACGGTCGGCGCCCTAATGCTGTACGAGCGGGGCAAGATCCTAATCGACGAACCGCTTGCCAAATATTTCCCGAAATTCGCCCAGATGCGCGTCGCCGCGCGTGACCCCGCCGGTGAGCCTGTGGCCGAAACCGTGCCGGCCAACCGGCCGATCACGATCCAGGATCTGATGCGCCACACCTCCGGACTTGTTTACGGCGGGCGCGGCAACACGCTGGTGCACAAGATGTACCCGGCCGGCAGCGGCGATGCGGCGCGCGACTATGACGCCACGGCATTCACCGACAAACTGGCGTCGCTGCCGCTGTTGTATCAGCCCGCCACCGTATGGGATTATGGTTTCGGTCTCGACCTGCTCGGCCTCACGATCGAGCAGATCAGCAAGCAGACGCTTGGACAATATTTGCAGGCCAATCTGTTTACGCCCCTCGGAATGACCGATACCGGCTTCTCGATTTCTCCCGAAAGGGCCGCGCGCTACGCCAGGCCGTTGCCGGTCGATCCCGACACCGGCAAGCCGCAGACGCGCAGCCCCGAACTGACAGAGCCGCTCAAATTCGAATGCGGCGGCGGCTGCGCGGCCTCTACCGCATCCGACTATCTGCGTTTTGCGTTGATGCTGATGAACGGCGGACGCTCCGGCGAGGCCCATCTGCTCGGCCGCAAGACCGTCGACTACATGCTGTCCGACCAGCTCGGCCCCAATATCAGGAATCTGGTCGGCAATGCCGATCCAACCCGCGCCGATTTCGGCTTCGGTCTGGGGCTTGCGGTGCGAACCACGCCCGGCGTGGTCAGGATGATGGGGTCGGTCGGGCAGTTCACCTGGCCTGGCGCCAGCGGTACGGACTGGTGGGTCGATCCGAAGGAGGAACTCGCGGTGGTGTATCTGTCGGCAGCGCCCGGCCCGATCCGCTGGCACTATCGCCAGAAGATCAACGCGCTGGTGTATCAGGCGATCATCGACTAGCGCAGTTCTGAACGCAGGTTCCTTCGAACCACAGGCTGCGTGGCGAACCGTTCAATCCCATGCCGGCGCGAAGCCGGGATTGACGAAGCGTTTGTCTTTCGGCAGCCCCGCGATCGCCTTGATGTCTTCCTCATCGAGCCCGACATTCAGCGCGTCGAGATTGGCCCGTTGGCTCTCGGCGCGCGAGGCCTTCGGGATCGCCGCAACGCCGTCCTGGTCGAGCAGCCATTTCAGCGCTACCTGCGCGGCGCTGGCGCCATGCTTGCGGCCGATCGCCATCAACGTCTCGTCCGAAGCCGCCCGGCCCTGCGCCAGCGGGCAATAGGCCACCAGCGGGATCGATTTTGCCGCCATAGATCTGCGCACCGGGGTCTGGTCGAGCAGCACGTGATATTCGATCTGGTTGCAGGCGATTGGCGCCTTGATCTCCTCGACCACGGTCTTCAACAGCGCGATGTTGAAATTGGCAACCCCGATGGCGCGGGTGCGGCCTTCCTGCTTCAGCTTCAGCAACGTCTCGAACATCGCCGGCAGGTTCATGTTCTTCGCCGGCCAGTGCACGAGATAGAGATCGACATGATCGAGCCGCAGCTTCTTCAGGCTGGCATCGAACGACCTTCGCATCGCATCCGGGGCGAGATTCTCGTTCCAGACCTTGGTCGTGACATGCAGATCCCTGCGCGCGACCCCTGCGGCAGCGATCGCCGCCCCGATGGCGTCCTCATTGCCGTACATTTCCGCGGTGTCGATATGCCGGTAACCGAGCGCCAGCGCGCTTTCGACCGCCGCGCGGCAGACGTCGCCCTGCATCCGGTAGGTACCGAGCCCAAGCCGCGGCAGGCTGATGCCCTGGGTTTGCAAATGTTCCATGATGGCTCCTGAAGACCTGAAATCACCGGCCAGGCAGCGGCTGCCGTGGGATGAATGCAGGCCGGATTGACGGGATGGACGAGACAGCGTGTCCGTCGCTTGATAGTCTGCCGGGAGCGCCAAGTCCAAATCAAGATCGGGTTAGAATAGCGATGGTCAGGGCTTTACGACGATGGCTGGAGGCCAACGAACTGCTCGCGATCGTCGCCGGCGTCGTCGGCGGGCTCGCGCTGCTGTCGATGCTGCTGGTATTCGGCGGCTATCTGATCGTGACCCGCTGACCAGGCCAGCGCCGCTCAGATCGGCTCCGCCAGCATTCTGCCCGGCCGCGCGTCCGGCTGCGGCTCGAGATCGACCGACCATAGCGCGCGATCATCGACGTCCTTCAAGGTCACCGTCATGATCCCCGATGGGCCGTCGATATCGACGCGGCCGAAAAACTGCAGCCCGAAACAGGGGGCGAGATTTTCGCCCTGTTCGGCGCTGCAGCCCTTCTGGTACATCGCCATCGGGCCGAACGTATTGTCGAGTTCGCCGGGACCCCAGCTGCCCGCGTGCAGCGGACCAGAGACGAATTCCCAGAACGGCTCGAAATCGGCGAACACGGCCCGGTTCGGATCGTAGTGGTGCGCGGCGGTGTAATGCATGTCGGCGGTCAGCCACACGGTATTGCGGATCCCGGCGCGCTTCATGAAGGACAGGAGATCGGCGATCTCGTGTTCGCGCCGCTCCGGTGGTCCATTGCCAAGCGCGATGGCGTCCTCGCTGATCAATCCGATCGGCAGATCCGCGGCGATCACCTTCCAGGTCGCGTCGGAGGCGGCGAGCTCCCGCTTCAGCCACGCCAGCTGGACCGATCCCAGGATGAAGGCATCGCCGGGATCATCGCGCTTGTTCCAGGTCGAATCGCGATAACTGCGCATGTCGATCAGGAAGACATCGAGCCGCGGTCCATAGGCTATTTTGCGATAGACCCGGCCGGCCTGCGCGGGGACCTCGCGGATCGGCATGAATTCGAAAAATGCCTGGCGTCCACGCGCCACCAGCCGGGAGGTGCCGTCCTCGGCATAACCAGCCTCGTCGACGCTGCCGATCGGCGACCAGTCATCGCACACTTCGTGATCGTCCCACTGCGCGAACATCGGCACCTGCGCGTGGAAGGCGCGCAGGTTGTCGTCGAGCAGATTGTATTTATAGTTGCCGCGAAATTGCGCGAGGCTGTGCGCCACGACGGATTTCTCCTCGGTGACGATGTTGCGCCAGGTTTCCCCGTTCGGCAGTTTCAATTCGGTGGGCACCGGACAATCCGCATAGATGTGATCGCCGGAATGGATGAAGAAATCCGGACGGTTTTCCAGCATGGTCCGGTAGGTTCGCATGCCGCCACGGCCGGGATCGATGCCCCAGCCCTGGCCGGCGGTATCACCCGACCAGACGAACGAGACCGACGCGGGCTTCGCCGGCGCGGTCCGGAAATGTCCTGTCAGCGTTTCGCCCGATATCCCGTCGGCGATATCTTCGAACCGCACCCGGTAGAAGATGTCCTGCCCGGCCGGAAGACCTTCAAGCAGCGCTTTCGCGGTGAAGTCATGATCCGGCAGCGCGCCTGACGATGCCGTACGCAGGATGGTCTTGAAGCTTTCGACCGTTGAACATTCCACCTGCATCCGCGCCGGCCGGTCCGACCTCGCCCACACCACCGCGGAGCCGCCCGATACATCGCCCGACTGAATACCGCTGATCATCTGCGGACGATCCGCGGCCCGGCTGAGAGCGGGTCTGGCGAGACTCCCCAATCCCGCGAGCGCGACCGTGGATGCGGAGCGGACCAGCCAATCGCGCCTGGTCAGATTTTTCTTCGCACGTACCGCAATCGCCATTCGGGGCCACCTCGTCGAATCACGACGAAGGGTGCCCGCTCAACTTGACTCCAGGCCGAAGGTTTTTTGACTCCAGGCCGAAGGTTTTGCGACAGCCGGATGACTCCGGGATCGGTTGCGGCGGGGATTCCGGAAATGGCGGACGCAGCCGGGGGCTGACGATGTCCGTTTACGTGCTAGCGAACCGCGGTGATCTTGCTGGCGAAGCGCTGCAGAGGCAAATGGATCAGGGCCGTGGAGGCAATTCACTGACCACGGTTCCGCGAGGTTCGTTGACCGAAATATCCAGGACGGATTCTCCGGTAGTGTGCCGGTTCTTTCCAAACACCACCAAGGTGAACTTGTCGGCTTCATGGCTTTCGGAATCCGCGAAGTATTGGAAACCGGATCCGACGATGACAAGCTTGCCCTTTGTGGGAGCCTTCAAAATCAGGACACTGTAGATTTGCATATAGGACCAGCGGAGTCCCTGAATGCATTCCGATCCCGGCGCAGCCGACATGGTCCAACTGACGATATCGTCTGTGAGCTCGAAGGGTTTTTGGTCCTTCACGCACCTCGGACTGGCGTCCGCCGATACGCCCAGAGCGGCGACGAATCCGATCGCGATCAACAGCCTGCCGAGTGTTCGGGACATTCGCCTGCATCCTTGTTGCAGGCGGGGAGAATGACGTCTCGACCTGAACGGATTCCAAGACGCAGGATTGATTTGTCCAAAGTAAGACACTGGGCCGATTTGCCTGGGTTTGGTGAACCGATCCTCAACAAACCCGCCCCTGCCCGCGACGACAGCGGCGAGCGTCCCGGTTCGCAGCCCGTGGATTTACGGGATCGAGGCCGCCGGCCCGATCAGTCCGGCCCTGCCGCCGTGATTCGCGGCGCATGTGCCGGCAAATCTGCTGGCGGCCCATCGTGACATTTCATGTCGCTGCTGGCTGCGGGTGACCGAAAACCGATGATTGGAGCCGGTGATTGCCCTATCGCTTCCAGTTGCAGATGCCGCCCGATCGGCACGGCCAGACCTGGATTCTGGCATCGAAGGCCTGGGCATCGAGCGGACTGGCGTGGCGTCGCGCGAGCCTGGTTCTGGTCGAACCGTGCGTTGTCTCCGCGCGCACAACTCTGGTCTTGCGGACCGTAATCGTGGGTTCGGCTTTGGCTTCAGCGCCGGTGTTCACGGCTGCGCCGCCCTGGTCGGTGCTGACGTCAAGCGGACCCGGCGTGAATCCGGCGGCTGGCCCCAGCGGCTTTGGCGAAAGCACCGCCCTGGACAGGTCAAGACTGAGGAATTCGTCCGGACGGTATTGGTCCGCGATCGCCAGACCGCTCCAGCTCAGGAGTGTCGTGCAAAGAATGGCACTGAAAAAATTCCTCGGGACCATAGCGGCCTCCTGAAATACCCAAAACAGACAACCATGATTATCTAGGAAGCGTTCCCTGCAATTCCAGCGGAACTTGCCGGCAAGGTTACCGCGTCGGTTGTCGCAACGCCCGGCGATGCCCGAAGCGGGGAGTTTACCAACCGCCCTGTCCCCGCTACCAAGGGAGCGTGCACTGCAGCGTATGCCGGCCTGGACCGGGAGGAACCGTGCGACTTCTCCGTTTGCTAACCGGCGCGTTCCTGCTGCTGCAACCGATAGCCGCCCGCGCCCAGACCGTCTGGGACATGCCGTCGGAATATCCGCAAAGCGCCATGTCCGGGCTTGGCGTGACCGCATTCGCGCAGCATGTCGCCGAATTAAGCGCCGGAAAACTGCTGATCCAGCCGAGCTTCGATGGCGCCAAGGGCATTCGATCGGCCGACATGCTGACCGCGATTGCGGAGCGCCGCGTTGCGGCCGGCGACGCCTTTGCCGGCGCGCTGGAAGCGGAAGACGCGATCTTCGCGCTGCCCTCGCTGCCGTTTCTGGTGACGTCGATCGCCGATGCCAGGCGGCTGGCCGACCTCGCCCGGCCCTACATCGTGACAGCATTGCACAATCGAGGCCAGCGGCTCTTGTATCTGACGCCCTGGCCACCCTCCGGCATCTGGTCGAAGGCACCGCTGAAGACGGTGTCGGAGCTATCAGGTCTTTCTGTTCGCACCTACGACAAGATATCGCGTGAGGTCTTCGCCAGCGCCGGCGCCAAGGCCACCTCGATCAGCTTCGCCGATACGATGCCGAAGCTGGTCGACGGCAGTATCAACGCGGTGCTTTCGTCGGGAGATGGCGGCGCCGGTCGCGGGTTGTGGCAGTACCTGCCCTACTTCAGCGAGATCACCTATTCGATGCCGATGTCGGTCGCGAGCGTCAATCAGGCGGTTTATGACGGATTGGCGCCGGAGTTACGCGAAGCGGTCGACATCGCGAGCCGACAGACCGAGACGGAGTTGTGGCTCGCTCTGTCCACCCGGCTGGGCGAGAATTATGCGCGTATGCGCGACAATGGCGTGACCATCGACACCCATCCGGCGCCGGCGATCGTCGCAGCGCTCCAATCCGGAGCCGCGGCGGCACAGCAGGCCTGGTGCGCGCGATCGGGGCCGGCCTGTGAGCAGGTGCTCGGCGCCTTCAAGGCCGGCAAACCCTAGGATTGCGGTCGATCGTACGGCGATTTTCCGCGTCAATTGAGTTCACTTGCCATTGAGTTCACCCGCAATTTAGTTCACCCGATGTGACGCCTGCTATAGGGTGTTGCCGCCGGGTTGCTGCAAGATCGTCCTTCGAAAGGATCGTTATGCCTGTTGCGCCCAATTCGCTGTTGTCCCGTCTGTTGTTCGTTTCATTGGGAGTCCTGTCGCTTCTCGCTGCCACACCGCAGGCCCAGGCGGACGACAAGGTTCTGCGGGTCGGCACGCTCAAGCTTATCCACGGCATCACGCCCTACTTCTACGAGAAGTTCGCGCCGCCCGGTTACACCGTGGAGGTGATTCCGTTCGAGAGCCCGACCGACGGCAAGAACGCGGTGCTGACCGGCACCGTCGACACCTGCATCCACGGCATTGCCGCGTTTCTGCTGGGCGCCGCCGCCGGCGAACCGGTGGTGATCGTCGCCGCGGCGACCAACCGCGGCATGGCGATCGTGGCCGACGCCAAATCCGACATCAAGACCATCAAGGACCTTAAGGGCAAACGCGTCGCCATCTTCCCGGGCTCGACCCAGGAGGTGGTGATCCTCGAGCGGCTCAAGGCCGAGGGCATGTCGATCAAGGACATTCAGCCGATCCGGCTGTCGTTCAGCGACATGGCCGGCGCGCTGGCACGCGGCGATATCGATGCTTACGTCGGCGCAGAACCCGGCCCGGGCATCAGCCTGGCCAACGGCACCGGCCGGCTGGTCGAATATCCGTATTCGACGTCGATCGGTTCGCTCAACATGATCCTGTCCGCCAGCGAAAAGATGGTCAAGGAGAACCCCGAGCGGCTCAGGATGATCATCGAGATGCACAAGAAGGCGACCGACTACGCGATGGCGCATCCCGAAGAAATGGTCGAGGTCGCGATGCAGAAGCTCGGTCAGCAGCGCAAGTCGATCGAAATCGCGGTGCCCAATGTCGAGCTGACCTGGAAGATCGATGACGAGTTCGTCAGGCGCGCCAAGGCCTACAGCGAATTGATGGTCGAGAAGAAGCAGGTTCGTCAGGCCCCCGACATGTCGCGGGCGATCACCGAACAGTTCATGTAGCCGATCGACGTGAACGACCACGCCACCATCCTGGCTGAAACGACGGAACCGGGGGCCCCGGTCGCCGCGGCGGCGTTGCGCCGCCGCAACCGGCAGCGGCTGGAAACACTGCGCGCCATTGCGCTCGGCGCCGGCTTCCCGATCCTGCTGATCCTGATCTGGGATCGCGCCGTCGCGATGACGGGTACGCGGCTGATTCCGAGCCCGTATCAGGTCGCTGTCATGATGTACGACTTCTCGTTCGGCGGCATCTATGACGACGCCTTCAGCGGCACGATCCTGATCCATGTCTGGAAATCGGTGCAGCGCGTCTATGGCGGCTTTTTCCTGGCCGCCGTGATCGGCATTCCCCTGGGCATGATGATCGGGCGCATCAAGCTGCTGCGGCAATTACTTGATCCGACGATTTCGCTGCTGCGCCCGATCCCGGTCACCGCATGGTTGCCGCTCTCGATGATCTTCTTTGGCTTGGGGCCGAATGCGGCGATCTTCCTGGTGTTCCTCGGCGCCTTCTATCCGATCCTGCTCAACACCATGTTCGGCGTGCGCTCGATCGATCCGCGCCTGTTCGAGGCGGCCGCGATGCTGGGCTGCTCGGGCGCCGGAATGTTCCGTCAGATCGTGCTGCCCGCTTCGCTGCCGGCCATTTTCAACGGCCTGCGGATCGCGCACGGATTTGCCTGGATATTGATCGTGGTCGGTGAAATGACCGGTGTCCCGACCGGCCTCGGTTCGGTGGTGATGGATGGCCGCACGCTGTCGCGCACCGATCTCGTGATCACCGGCATGATCGTGATCGGCGCCTGCGGCTTCATCACCGACCGGATCATCGTCGCGATCAGCAACCGCCTGTTGAGCTGGAGTCCGCAGCATCTTGAATAACGCCCTTCACCCGGAAACCCTGACGGTCAGCGGCGTCACCAAGCGTTTCGCCGTCGGCGATGGCGAGGTCGAGGCCCTCGCGCCGGTCGATCTCACCATTCCGCAGGGCGAATTCGTCTGCCTGATCGGCGCGTCCGGCTGCGGGAAATCGACGCTGCTGCGCATCATCGCCGGCTTCGAGGAGCCGTCGACCGGGGAGGCTTCGATCGACGGCAAAGCCATCACCGGCCCGGGCAGCGACCGCGGCATGGTGTTCCAGGATTACGCGCTGTTTCCGTGGATGACGGTGCGCCAGAATATCAGCTTCGGACCGCGGCAGCGCCGATTGCCGCGCGAGGAGATCGACAAGACCACCGACGAGTTCGTCAAGATGGTCGGCCTCGCCCGCTTTGCCGACCGCTATCCGAGCCAGTTATCGGGCGGAATGAAGCAGCGTGTCGCGATCGCGCGCGTGCTGGCCAACAACGCCAACATCCTGTTGATGGACGAGCCGTTCGGCGCGCTCGACGCCCTGACGCGCGAGCAGCTGCAGCACGAACTGCTGCAGATCTGGACACGCACCGGCGTCACCGCGATCTTCGTCACCCATTCGGTCGAGGAAGCCGTGCTGCTGGCGGACCGCGTGCTGGTGATGAGCGCCGGCCCGGGACGGATCGACAGTGATTTCCGCATCGAGCTGGCCCGGCCGCGCGACGTATCCTCGCCGGAGTTCAACGCGCTGCGGCGAGACATCGCGCGCCGGCTCACCAGCCACATCGTGCCGTCGCGACCTTAAGGATTTCCAGACATGACCGATCCGACCGCACGCACTGCTCCAGAATCCGGCGCCGGGGTTCTCGAACTTCTGCACCGCTTCAAGAACGATCCAGCCGCCGCCGATCGCTACGCGGCAGACTGTCTGGAAAAGACAAAAGCCGCGGAGCCCGTGCTCAAGGCGTTCGAATATCTTCCGGTCGATGTCACGCGCCGGCCAGGTCCATTGTCCGGCATTCCGGTGGCGATCAAGGACATCATCGCCACCTCGGACATGCCGACCACCAACGGATCGCCGATCTACCGCGATCACATTCCGGCCAAAGACGCCTGGGTGGTCGAGCGCCTGCGCAGCCTCGGCGCCACGATCTTCGGCAAAACCGTATCGACGGAATTCGCCTGGCGTCATCCCGGCCCGACCGTCAATCCCTGGAACCATGCGCATACGCCGGGCGGCTCATCCTCGGGCTCCGCTGCGGCGGTCGCGGCCGGCCTGGTGCCGCTGGCCCTGGGCACGCAGACGCTTGGGTCGGTGATAAGACCCGCGGCGTTCAACGGCGTCGTCGGTCTCAAGCCGAGTTTCGGCGCGATCCCGCGCACCGGTGTGCATCCGCTGAGCCCCTCGCTCGATCATGTCGGCTTGTTCGCGCGGCGCCTGGACGACGTGGCTTACGCGCTGTCGCTGCTTGCAGCTTCCAGCGACCTCGATCCGCATGGCCGGCCGCTTCCCGGCTTTCAGATCGATCCCGATCGAGGTGTGCCGCCGCTGCAAAACCCGCGTCTCGCGATCGTGCGTTTCGAAAAATGGTCGAAGGCCGAGCCCGAACAGCAGCGGACCTTCGAGGCGGCGATCGTCAAATTGCGCGACGCCGGCGCCGTTGCGCAGGAGCTTGAACTGGCCGAGCTCGATTCAACCAACTGGCACGCCATCAATATCATTCTCGCCAGCGAGGCGGCGCTGATTTTCAGCGATCTGGTCGCGCGCTACCCCGACCGTACCAGCGATCATTTGAAATCGGCGGTGCAGGCCGGCAAAGGCCATACCGCCTACGACTATCTCGCCGCCAGAGCGCTGCAGGAAAAACTGCGATCGCGCCTACCAACCGATCTTTCCGGTTTCGACGCCGTGCTGACCCTGCCAGCGTTCGGCGAAGCCCCGAAAGGCCTCGGTTACACCGGCGACGCCGAATATTGCGCGCCCTGGACCCTGCTCGGCGCGCCTGCGGTGGCGCTGCCGGCGGGCTTTGGCAACAACGGCCTTCCGCTCGGCGTGCAGATCGTCGGGAGCTATCGACAGGACTATCATCTGCTTCGCGTGGCGAAATGGGTCGAAGGTGCTTTGCGCTTTGATCCCGGGCTTCCCCGACTATAGGCGGCGCAAGGCGCCGCGACCGAAGCCGCGGGTTCAATCCATAAATTCACTTCCAGCCTGCCGTACAGTCCGCGCAAGAAAACACTTGATTAGGAAACATTCGTTCTCTATTGTGGCCACATGTCTGTCACGACACGATCAAGCCTGGAAAAATCCCGTGGGCCGGGCCGCCCGCGCGAATTCGACATGGACAAGGCGCTGGACCGGGCCATCGGCGTGTTCCGGGAACGCGGATTTCACGCCACCTCGATCGGCGATCTGAAGGACGCGACGGACCTCACCGCGGGCAGCATCTACAAGGCCTTCAAGGACAAGCGCGCGGTATTTCTGGCGGCGTTCGATCGATATACTTCGCTCCGCAATGC
>NZ_JBEKCZ010000029.1:0-34236 GCF_050014615.1 Bradyrhizobium sp.
GGCGACAACATCCTGTTTCAGCGCGCTGACAGCGTGGAAGCCGGCTGGCAGGCGGTGCAACCATTCCTCGATGCCTGGAAGAAGGCCGGCGCCAAGGGGCTGAAGGTTTACGAACCCGGCAGTGAAGGACCCGAAGAGGCCAACGCCTTGATGGAACGCGACGGCCGAAACTGGCGGAAGCTGACCTGACCATGGCCGCCGGCGATCCACGCGAGGTCATCACGGTCGCCGATCCGGCGGCGCTTGCGCAAACCGCCGCGGACCGGGTGCTGGCAAGGATTGGCGCGAACAGCGGCCGCGTGGCGATCTGCCTGACCGGCGGATCGAGCCCGAAAAAACTCTATCAGCTGCTCGCGACCGAAACCTATCGAAGCCAGATCCCCTGGGGTCGCGTGCACTGGTTCATCGGCGACGAGCGCTTCGTCCCCGCTGATAATCCCCTCCACAATATGGGCGTGGCGCGGCAGATATTTCTCGATCGCTTCGCGCCGCCGGCCAACATCCATCCGATTCCGACCGGCGCTGCCGATCCCGACGCGGCCGCGCGGCTTTATGAGCGCGAGTTGCAATCGTTCTATGGGGCCGACGCGTTGGGGCCCGCCAAACCCTTGTTCGACATGGTGCTGATGGGCGTCGGGCCCGACGGCCATACCGCGTCGCTGTTTCCGGGCTATCCCGCCGTCGAGGAGACAAGGCGCTGGGTGGTCGGCGTGCCGCAGGCGCATGTCGAGCCGTTTGTGCCACGGGTGACGCTGACCTTGCCCGTTCTCGGCTCCTGCCGTGAAATGCTGTTCGAGATCGGCGGCGCCGACAAGCGCGCGATCCTGACCCGCGTGCTCGATGGCGAGAACCTGCCGGCCAACCGCGCGCGATCCACCGGCGAGACCATCTGGCTGGTGGATCAAGCCGCGCTTCCGGCGAATTCCCGTGAGCGGTGACACTCCCGAAATGCCATGCGCGCTGATCGTGATGGGCGTCTCCGGCTCAGGCAAAAGCACCATTGCGGAAAAATTGGCGCAGCGCCTGAGCTGGACCTACGAGGATGGCGACCGGTTTCATCCCGCGGGCAATGTCGCCAAGATGAGCGCCGGCCATCCCCTGACCGACGAAGACCGCTGGCCGTGGCTGCAAGCCATCGCCAATGAGATCGACCGGGTTTGCAAGTCTGGCGAACACGCCGTAATCGCCTGCTCGGCGCTGAAGCGCAGCTATCGCGACGTGCTGGTGCATGGACGGAGCGACGTTCGCATCGTCTATCTCAACGGCACGCAGCAATTGATCGCGGGCCGCCTCGCCCAGCGCAAAGGCCATTTCATGCCGCCGGGACTGCTCGCCAGCCAGTTCAAAACCCTGGAGCCGCCCGGCATGGATGAAAATCCCGTGACCGTGTCGATTGACGCTTCGGTCGAGGAAATCGTCGATGACACCATTAGCCAAATCGGGCTAAGACCCGGTGCCAGCAGCACGCCGCGCAGGAACCGCACATGACCCGCATCGACCTCGTTGTCTCGGACGTCGACGGCACACTCCTGACCAAGGACAAAATCCTGACCGAGGCCGCGAAAGCCGCGGTGCGGCGGCTGCACGAGGCCGGCATCGGCTTCACCATCACCTCCAGCCGGCCCACGATCGGCATGGGGTTTCTGATCGAGCCGCTGCAAATCACGCTGCCGATCGGGGCTTTCAACGGCAGTTCGATCGTCGATCCGCAACTTGAGCCGATCGAACAGCATCTAATTCCCTTGCCCGCGGTGCATCGCTGCCTCGACCTGCTGAACGAATTCGGGGTCGATATCTGGCTGTTCACCAACGATCTGTGGCTCACCCGCAACGGTAACGGCGAGTATGTCCCGAACGAAAAGCGCGCCAGCCGGTCCGATCCGACCATCGTCGCGGATTTCACGCCCTATCTTTCAGCCGCCTGCAAGATCGTCGGCTCAAGCGCGGACGCGGCCCTGCTGCAACGCTGCGAAGCCGCCATGCAAAAGGCGCTGGGCGCGGAGGCGACCGCGGTGCGCTCGCAAACCTATTACCTCGATGTCACCCCGCCCGGCTGCGACAAGGGTACCTTCGTGCAGGCGATGGCCAAACGCCTCGGCATTGCAACCGACGCCGTCGCCACCATCGGCGACATGCAGAACGATCTGGCGATGTTCCGCAACAGCGGACTTTCCTTCGCGATGGGCAATGCCACCGACGACGTCAAGAAAGTGGCGACCCATGTCACGGCGTCAAATGAGAATGAAGGTTTTGCCGGCGCGATGGAGATGATTTTGAAGGGGAATGGAGCGGGGTAAGTCCGCTCGTCGTCCCGGCGAACGCCGAGACCCATACGCCGTGGCCTCGCGTTGAGGCGCTGTAGCAGATGCCTTGTGCTAACAATCGAATTCGGGGGTTATGGGTCCCGGCGTTCGCCGGGACGACGATAGTTTATTTCCTGCCGCTACTTCGACCGCTGCATCGCCGGCTTATCCACCGACTGCTTCGCATCGTTGAGATTATGCGCGGTATTGATCAGCGCGATATGCGTCAGCGCCTGCGGGAAATTGCCGGTCTGGCGGCCGGCGCCGGAATCGAATTCCTCCGCCAGCAACCCCAGATCGTTCGCGACCGCGACCACGCGGTCGAACAATGCCTGCGCCTTGGCGATCTCGCCGGCCAATACAAAGGCATCGGCAAGCCACAGCGTGCAGGCGAGGAACGCGCCTTCGATCGGCTGCGTTTCATCCGAGATTTCGCGCGGGTCGTGCCGCAGTACGAATCCGTCGCGCATCATGTGTTGTTCGATCGCCGCGAGCGTGCCGCGGACGCGCGGATCGGAGGCGGGAAGGAAACCGACCGACGGCAACAACAGGATGCTGGCATCGAGCCATGGCGAGCCGTAGGACATGACGAAAGAATTCAGCGCGCGATCAAAGCCCTTGTCGCAGACCTCGCGATGGATTTCATCGCGCAGGCGCCGCCAGCGCTCGAGCGGCGCCTTGAAGCCGAATTTTTCGGCGCTCTTGATGCCGCGATCGAACGCGACCCACGTCATCACTTTCGACGACACGTAATGCGCGCCGTCGCCGCGCCGTTCCCAGATGCCGTTATCGGGCTGGTTCCACACTTCGGCCAGATGATCGAGCACCGTGCATTCGAGGTCCCACGTCCCGGCATCGAGTTTCAATTCGGCGACGCGCGACTGATGAAACGCATCGATCAATTCGCCGTAGACATCGAGCTGCAGCTGGGCATGGGCGGCATTGCCGACCCGAACCGGCCGCGCGCCTTCGTAGCCGGGCAACCAGTTCGCTTCCCATTCCAGCAGGCGCCGCTGGCCCATGACGCCGTACATGATCTGCATATTGGCGGGCGATCCCGCCACCGCGCGCAACAGCCAATTGTGCCAGGCGGAGGCTTCGTCGGTGTAGCCGGAGTTCATCAGCGCCAGCAGGGTGAAGGTGGCGTCACGCAGCCAGCAAAACCGGTAGTCCCAGTTGCGGGCCCCTCCCAGCTTCTCCGGCAGCGAGGTCGTGGGCGCCGCGACAATGCCTCCGGTCGGCGCATAAGTCAGCGCCTTCAGCGTGATCAGCGATCGCATCACCAGCTCGGGATGGTCACCCTGATTGGTGCAATGGCCGCACCATTCGGTCCAGAAATCCTCGGTGTCCTGCAAGGCCTGCGCAGGGTTGATGGGCTCGGGCACCGGCAGATGCGAGGGACCGTAGGTGAGCACGAAGGGGATGGTCTCTTCTTCATTCACTTCGAACTCGGCCACCGTGGTCATGTCCTCGCCGCGGGTCTCGACCGGCGTCCGCAGCACCGTCATGTCCGGTCCGCAAATCGCCAGCAGCGCGCCGTCCTCGGTGCGCTTGACCCAGGGAATATCCGCGCCAAACCCGAAACGAATGACGAGCTCCATCCGCAAGCGCACCCGTCCGCGGACGCCGCGCACCAGCCGGACGATGTCGGAGGCTTCGCCGCGCGGCGGCATGAAATCGATGACGGCGACGATGCCGCCCGCGGTCTCAAAGCGCGTTTCCAGGATCAGCGTATTGTCCCGGTAACGGCGCGAGCATTTGATGACGCCTTCGCCGGGGGCGATCAGCCATCGGCCGTTTTTGGGCGTGCCGAGCAATGCCGCGAAGCAGGCTTCCGAATCGAACGCCGGCCAGCACAGCCAGTCGATCGAGCCGTCGCGGCCGACCAATGCCGCGGTCTCGCAGTCGCCGATCAATCCATAGTCTTCGATTCTGCAGGACAATTTTTTATCACCGCTCAAAGTACCGGCGCGTCAGTTCGCGGCGCGCGTCCGTTCCGCCGTCGCGGCCTTGAGGGCGGCAACGTCGATCGCGGCAGCGATCTTGTCGAGCGCCAGCGGCAGCCGCTGCCGCCAGTTCGGATGCTCATTCACGGTACCGGGAATATTGGGCTGGTCGACCACTTCAAGCAGATCCTCCAGCGAGATCGCCAGCAGGCGCGACCCGGTCCGCGCCAGAAAAGCCGCCACCGCGTAGAGATCATGACGGTCGATGGCCTGACGACGCAATACGTCGCCCAGCATCGCCAACGCATGCCACCGGGCGTCGTCGCTTTCGCCGGGATCGATCCCGAGCGAGCGCTTGAGTTTCAGATCGCTGAACGAGCGCCAACCGGCATAGGTCGACAGATCGTGGGTGTTGAAGGTGACGAGGGCGTTGGTTGCATAGTGATCGACATCGCGGAACGCGCCGTGATCGTCGCGCTCGAACATCATCACCTGATAGGACCAGATGCCCCAGTCCGCCATTTTCTCGCGAAAGCCTTCCGGCACGGTGCCGAGATCCTCGCCGATGACCACGCATCGATGCGCCACGCTTTCCTGCGCGGTCGCCGCCAGCAGCGCCTCGAACGGCATCTGCACATAGACACCGTTGTTGGCGGCAAAGCCGTGCGGCACCAGATAAAGCCGCTTCAGGCCCAGCACATGATCGAGCCTGATCGCGCCGGCGTGGCGCATCGAAGCCCGCAGCATCTCCCGATACGGCTCGAAGGATTTGAGCTCCAGGCCGGCGGCATTGAAGCCAGCCAGACCCCAGTTCTGGCCGGCGGTATTCAACGGGTCCGGCGGCGCGCCGACCGCGAGATGACGGGAAATCGCCGCCTGCTCATTCCAGGCATCGAACCCGTCGGACTGCACCCCGACGGCAACGTCAAGATAAAGTCCGACCTTCATACCGAGCTTGACCGCAAGCTCCTTGCAGGCCCGCAATTGCCGGTCGGCCGTCCATTGCACGAATTCGACGAATTCGATTTCCGCGGCATCCGGCCCCTGCCGCAGGGCCGCGCAATTACCCTCGTCAGGCTGCCGCCATGGCTCCGGCCATTCCCACCACGGTCTGTTGAAGGTGTGCCGGAGCGCCTCAAAGCAGGCGAACCGCGACAACAGCGGCGCGCGCTCGGTGCGAAATGCCTCGAAATCCTGCATCCGTCCGGGCGCCGGATGCGTCCGGAACGCCTCGAAAGCCGCGCGCAGCGCCTTCCATTTCAGTTCGGCGACGCCGGTATAATCGACCCTGTCGCCCGCTCGCAGCCGGACGATGGTATCGCCTTTTCCGGCGAGAATGGCGGGCTGGAATTCGGGAATTCTCTCGACATCAATATAGAGCGCATTGAGAAACAACCGGCTGTTCGGCGAATAGGGGCTGCAGTCGGCAGGCCGATCGTCGAATAGAGCGTGCAGCGGATTAAGGCCGATGCCATCGGCCCCCCATTGGCCGGCGAGCCGGATCAGCCCTTCGAGATCGGTGAAGTCCCCGATTCCCCAATTGCGGCTCGAGCGGACCCCGTAAAGCTGCACCGCGACCAGCCAGCTCCGCGCGAAATCGCCGCCGAACGCCTTTGGCGGCGCGACGATCAAAGGCGCCTCTTCCGTGAAGGAGGCGGCGTCGGTCAGATGCAGCCGGTACGACCCCTCCGGCAGATCCGTCGGCCAGACAATCGTGCGATTGCCGGTCTCTGCCGCCGCGATAACCTTGGCCCCCGAAGCGATTTTCCAGCGCAGCGGCAACGTGGCAGCCTCTTTGAGCCTGGTCCACGACGGCTGGCCGGACCTGACCACCACCGCCTCATCGAGAAACCGGTACGGCACCCGCTCCGGCAGGGCATCGAGAATGATTTTCAGCGCCACGGCATCCGTCACATGGCGGTGACCCTGACCGTCCACGAATTCGGTCTGGATTCCCAAGTCTTTGGCTCTGGTGAAAAGGTCCATTCGGCACGCTGTTTGCAGGCAACGATGGGGGATCGTCGCAAATTCCATAGATGCAGGAAGAGGATAGCCTTGTTTAACTGTTCGGCGTCCCCGGTGTTCCCCGGGAACCAATGCCCGGCGAACGGCTTTCTATATATGTCCAGAGCGTCTCCTTTCGCGCAAACGAAATGGGACGTCGTTTCCATGTCGATGGCATCACCGTGAACAAAACAATTCAAACTGTCGAGAGCGCCGTAGCCGGCGCTACTATGCATATTGATTATAACCCCGCCCTGCTCTTTCACTGTCTGGCGTGAGGAGCCCCATGAACCTGATGTCGTCCATCGATGCCAAGGAGCTGCCGGCCACCGCGCTGGACGGCGACGCGCTTTGGTACAAGGACGCCATCATCTATCAGCTCCATGTCAAAGCCTTCGCCGACAGCAACAATGACGGCATCGGCGATTTCGCCGGATTGACCGAGAAACTCGGCTATCTGCAGGAACTCGGCGTCACCGCTTTGTGGCTGCTGCCGTTCTATCCATCGCCCGGCCGGGACGACGGCTACGACATCGCCGACTACGGCGCCATCAATCCCGATTTCGGGACCATGAAGGACTTCCGCCGCTTCATCGTCGAGGCCAAGCGTCGCGGCTTGCGGGTCATTACCGAACTCGTCATCAACCACACCTCCGACCAGCACGACTGGTTCAAGCGCGCCCGCCGCAGCGATCCGAAATCGAGCGCGCGCAACTGGTATGTCTGGAGCGACACCGACCAGAAATATCAGGGCACACGGATCATCTTCACCGATACCGAGAAATCCAACTGGACCTGGGATACCGAGGCCAGCGCCTTCTACTGGCATCGCTTCTTCTCGCACCAGCCCGACCTGAATTTCGACAATCCGCGCGTGGTCAGCGCGCTGGTCCAGGTCATGAAGCGCTGGCTCGATACCGGCGTCGACGGCTTTCGTCTCGATGCCATTCCCTATCTGTGCGAGCGCGACGGCACCAATAACGAGAATCTGCCGGAGACCCACGCCATCATCAGAAAGCTGCGCGCCGAGCTCGACGCCTACGCCAAGGGCAAGGTGCTGCTGGCGGAAGCCAATCAATGGCCGGAGGATGTCCAGGAATATTTCGGCCGCGGCGACGAATGCCACATGGCCTATCACTTCCCGCTGATGCCGCGGATCTACATGGCGATCGCCCAGGAGGATCGCTTTCCCATCACCGACATCCTGCGCCAGACGCCGGATATCCCCGCCAATTGCCAGTGGGCGCTGTTCCTGCGCAACCATGACGAACTGACGCTGGAAATGGTCACCGACGTCGAGCGCGACTATCTGTGGTCGACCTATGCCAACGATCCGCGCGCGCGCATCAATGTCGGCATCCGTCGCCGGCTGGCGCCGCTGATGGACAACGACCGGCGCAAGATCGAGCTGATGAACTCGCTGCTGCTGTCGTTTCCGGGCACGCCGATCATCTATTACGGCGACGAAATCGGCATGGGCGACAATATCTATCTCGGCGACCGCAATGGCGTGCGCACGCCGATGCAATGGTCGCCGGACCGCAATGGCGGGTTCTCCCGCGCCGATCCCGCGCGGCTTTATGCCCCCACCATCATGGACCCGGTCTACGGCTACGAGTCGGTCAATGTCGAGGCGCAGTCGCGCAGCCTTTCTTCCCTGCTGAGCGCCACCAAACGGCTGATTTCGGTTCGCAAATCGACCCTGGCGTTCGGCCGCGGCAGCATGACCTTCATCCGCCCGGTCAATCGGGCGGTGCTCGCCTACGTCCGCAAGCTTGGCGAGGAGGTCATTCTCTGCGTCGCCAACCTGTCACGCTCCGCGCAGGCCACTGAGCTCGATCTTTCGGCCTGGAAGGACCGCATTCCCCTGGAAATGCTGGGCCGCACCCGCTTCCCGGCGATCGGCGAACTGCCCTATATGATCACGCTGGCGCCGTATGGCTTCTACTGGTTTCAGCTCCGCGAGCGCGACAAATCGGATCCCGTCGCCCCTTCCATCGTCCCGGAATTCGAAACCCTCGTGGTACCGCTCGGCGCGACCTGGGTGTCGCTGGCCCGCACCCGCAGCGTGTTCGAACGCGATGTCCTGCCCGGGCATCTGGCGCGGACCCGCTGGTATCCGCAGCGGTCGGCGGAGGCCATTCATCCAACCCTGATCTCGGCCATTCCGTTTTGCGACATTGGCGACAACCGGCCCTGGCTGACCTTCTTTGAAGCGACGGAGCGGGGCGTGACCACGCGCTACGTATTGCCGATGCAGATCGAGTGGATGCGCTTCGATCGCGAGCGCTACAATCCCAACGCATTGGCCGCGGTGCGTCAGGGCGCGCGCGAAGGCACGCTGCTGGACGTTGCGACCGACCGGATCTTCATCGCGCTGCTGCTGCGCAACCTGCGCGAAAACCTGACCGTCGAAGAAAGCAATGTGCGCCTTGAATTCAGACCGACCAGCAAATTCTCCGGCCGGCTGGTCAAGGAACCCGAGCGCATCCGCGTCATTGAGACCGAGCCATGCAGCAGCACCGCGGTGGTGGATAACGACTATGTCTTCAGGCTTTACCGCAAGCTTCAGTCCGGCATCAATCCCGCCATCGAGATCGGCCGGTTTCTGACCGACGTCGCGGACTTTGCCAATACGCCCGCCATGCTCGGCAGCGTGGAACTGGTCGAGGGCAATACCAAAAGCGCCATCGCGATCGTGCATGCCTTTGTTGAAAATCAGGGCGACGGCTGGGCCGTGACCTCCGCCTATCTCGACCGCTTCGTCGAGGAGCAGCGCCTGTTGGCCGCCAGCGAGCAAACCGGCGAAAGCGACGAGCAGACCCCCTATCTGCGTTACATGGCGCAAGCCGGCCGACGCGTCGCCGAAATGCACCTCGCTTTGGCCGGCACTCGCGAATTGGCCGATTTCGCTCCGGAGCCGACCCGGCCCGCGGACGTGCAGCAATGGATCGAAGATACAGCCTCCCTCGCGGGCCGCGTCTTCGACGCGCTGGAACAGCAGCGCGGCGCGATCAGGGAGGCCGATCGTCCGCTCGCTGATCAGGCGCTGGCTCAGCGCGGCGCCTTGTACGACCGCCTGAAGGCGCTGCTTCCACCTGACATCGACGGCCTCAACATCCGCCATCACGGCAACTTCGATCTCAGCCGGATGCTGATCGTCAAGGACGATATCTTCATTATTGGCTTCGAGGGCGAATCCCGCCGGCCACTCGACGAGCGGCGGCGCAAGGCACCCGCGGCGCGCGATGTCGCCGGCCTGATCCGGTCGATCGACTATTCGGCGACAGACGCGCTGGAGCGCGCGCTCAAGCTGGCACCGGATGAACACGGCAGGCTTGGCACGGCCCTCGCGGAATGGCGCGATCGCGCGGCCGCGGCATTTCTTGCCGCCTATCGCGAAATCATGACAAATACGCGTCTATGGCCCGCCGATCCACAGGCCGCCGACCGGATGCTGAATTTCTTTCTGCTTGAAAAAACGCTCACCGAGGTCGAATACGAGTTGTCCCACAGGCCTGAATGGCTGCGTGTCCCACTGAACGGAATGCTTCGCCTGTTGTCGCCGCGTCCCCATGAGGCCTCATGACCAAACTTTCTGCGGAGGCCTATGCGATCGTGGAAGGCCGCCATCCGGATCCGTTTCATTATCTCGGCCTTCATACCGAGGGCGACAAGACCGTGGTGCGCGCGTTCCTGCCGGAGGCCTCGAAGGTCGACGCCATCGACGAGCATGGCGAAGCGGCGGTGCTGGCGCGCATTCACGATGACGGACTGTTCGCTGGCGCGCTTCCGAACGGCTCCAGGCGCTATCAGTTGCGCGCCCGCTTCGGCGAGACCGTGGTCGATCTCGACGACCCCTACCGTTTTCCGCCTGTTCTGACCGACTTCGACCTCTATCTGCTGGGCGAAGGCACCCATCAGCGGCTCTACGACAAGCTTGGCGCGCATCCGATGACGCTGGACGGCGTCGCTGGGGTGGCGTTCGTCGTGCTCGCCCCCAACGCGCGGCGGGTCAGCGTGGTCGGCGATTTCAATTTCTGGAATGCGCGGCGACATCCGATGCGGGTCCGCGGCGTCGGCTATTGGGAATTGTTCGTGCCCCATGCCACCGCAGGCGATCATTACAAATTCGATATTATCGGACCGCAGGGCCAGCATTTGCCGCTGAAGTCCGATCCGTTCGCCTTCGCCGCGGAGATCCGCCCGAACACCGCGTCCATTGTTCTCGATGAGACAAAGCTGCCGCATCCACGTGCCGCCCCCGCCAATGTCAACGCGCTGAGCGCGCCGATGTCGATCTATGAAGTTCATCTCGGTTCGTGGCGGCGCAAGGGCCACAATGAGTGGCTGACCTATCGCGATCTCGCCGAGCAGCTTCCCCGTTATGCCAGGGACCTCGGCTTTACCCATGTGGAATTTCTGCCGGTCAACGAACATCCCTTCGACGGCTCATGGGGCTATCAGCCGACCGGCCTGTACGCGCCCACCAGCCGGTTCGGAACGCCGCAGGATTTTTCTGCGCTGGTCGACGCCTGTCATCGCGAAGGTCTCGGCGTGCTGCTGGATTGGGTCCCCGGGCATTTTCCGGACGACCCGCATGGCCTCGGCAATTTCGACGGCACTTCATTCTACGAGCACGCCAATCCGCTGCAGGGCCGGCATCTCGACTGGGGCACACTGGTCTATAATTACGGCCGTACCGAAATCGTCAATTTCCTGGTATCGAACGCGCTGTTCTGGCTGGAGCGTTACGGCATCGACGGACTGCGGGTCGATGCCGTCGCCTCGATGCTCTATCTCGACTATAGCCGCCCCGCCGGAGGCTGGGTCCCGAACAGACTTGGCGGCCGGGAAAATCTCGATGCCATCGATTTCCTGCGCCGCTTCAACACTGAAGTGTTCGCGCGCTTTCCGCAGGCCACGACAGCCGCCGAAGAGTCGACCGCATGGCCGCAGGTGTCGCGCCCGGTCGAATTTGGCGGGCTCGGCTTTGGCTACAAATGGAATATGGGCTGGATGCACGACACGCTGAACTACATCAGCAAGGATCCGATCCACCGCAGATTTCATCACGGCGACATCCTGTTCGGCCTGCACTACGCGTTTTCGGAAAACTTCATCCTGCCGCTGTCGCATGACGAGGTTGTCCATGGCAAACGCTCGATCCTGGGGCGGATGCCCGGCGACGACTGGCAACGCTTTGCCAATCTGCGCGCCTATTACGCCTTCATGTTCGGCCATCCCGGCAAGAAGCTGATGTTCATGGGCTGCGAATTCGGCCAGGAGCGCGAATGGAATCACGATCGCTCGCTCGACTGGCATCTGCTCGACCAGAAAAAGCACGCCGGGATCCAGACGCTGATCCGCGATCTGAACGAACTCTATCGCGCGCTGCCGGCGCTGCATGAGCTCGATTGCGATCAAGCCGGTTTCGAGTGGGTCGTGACCGACGACGCCGGCGGCAATGTGTTCGCCTGGCTCCGTAACGGCAGGGATGCCCGCGCGCGCTGTCTCGTCGTGGTCAATTTCTCGCCGAACGTCTATTACAATTACCGCGTCAAGGCGCCGCTCGCCGGCAAATGGCGCGAGGTTCTCAATTCGGACTCCGCGCATTACGGCGGCAGCAATGTCGGCAATGTCGGCGAAGTCCATACCCTTGATGGTTTGGTGCCCGAGCTCAATCTCACCATCCCGCCTCTGGCGGCGATATTTCTCGTACCGGAAGGTTGAGCATGCGACTGTCGGCCGGATCGTCCTCACGCCTCGGTGCAAGCTGGGACGGCCGCGGTACCAATTTTGCGCTGTTTTCCGCCAATGCGCAAAAGGTCGAGCTCTGTTTGTTCGACAGTCAGGGACGTCGCGAACTCGAACGCATCGAACTGCCCGAACGCACCGAAGATGTCTGGCACGGTTATCTGAACGACGTCTCGCCCGGACAGCTCTACGGCTATCGCGTGCATGGGCCGTATGAACCCGAGCACGGCCACCGTT
The DNA here is from genome assembly GCF_050014615.1 of Bradyrhizobium sp. Classification (GTDB taxonomy): domain Bacteria; phylum Pseudomonadota; class Alphaproteobacteria; order Rhizobiales; family Xanthobacteraceae; genus Bradyrhizobium. Next base: position 12,248 of record NZ_JBEKCZ010000029.1, read on the forward strand.
TCAACGCCAACAAGCTTCTGCTTGATCCCTATGCCAGGCGGCTTGCCGGGCGGCTGGTATGGAGCGATGCCCATTTCGCCTACCGTACCGGCAGCGCGCGCGAGGACCTCTCGTTCGACCGGCGCGACAATGCCCGTGGCATGCCGAAGGCCGTCGTCGTCGACGAGACCTTCAACTGGGGACGCCGCGAAATGCGCCCCAATATCCCCTGGGAAGACACCATTATCTATGAGGCGCACGTCAAGGGCCTAACCCAGAAACGCGACGACGTGCCGCCCGGACTGCGCGGCACCTATGGCGGCCTGTCCTCGCCGGCGATGATCGAACATCTCAGGCGGCTCGGGGTCACTACCATCGAGCTGTTGCCGATCCACGGCCTGGTCGATGACCGCACGCTGGTCGAAAAGAAGCTGTCGAACTACTGGGGCTACAATACCCTGTCCTTTTTCGCGCCGGAGCCGCGCTATGCGCAGGACAACCCGCTCGACGCCTTTCGCACCACGGTGGCACGGCTGCACGATGCCGGCATCGAGGTGATGCTCGATGTCGTCTATAATCACACCGCCGAGGGCAACCATATGGGCCCGACGCTGTCGTTCCGTGGCATCGACAACGCCTCCTATTACTGGCTGAAGCCGGACAATCCGCGATTTTACGACGATTTCACCGGCTGCGGCAGCTCGGTCAATCTGTCCCATCCGCGCGTCCTGCAGATGGTGATGGATTCACTGCGCTATTGGGTCGAGGTCTGTCACGTCGATGGCTTCCGGTTCGATCTGGCGACGACACTGGCGCGCGGACCGAACGGCTTCGACCGCAATACCGCATTCCTGACCGCGGTCCGGCAAGATCCGGTGCTGTCGTCGGTGAAGCTGGTCGCTGAACCGTGGGACCTCGGCATGGGCGGTTATCAGGTCGGCGGCTTTCCGTCGCAATGGTCGGAGTGGAACGACCGTTATCGCAGCGCCATGCGGCGCTACTGGAGCGGCGAAGGCAGCCTGATCGGCGAAGTATCCAGCCGCATGACCGGCTCGTCCGATCTGTTCAACCATGACGGCCGCGTTCCACGGGCCAGCATCAACCACATCACCGTGCATGACGGCTTCACGCTGGCGGATCTGTTCAGCTACAACGCCAAGCACAACGAGGCCAATGGCGAAGATAATCGCGACGGCGCCAACGACAACCACAGCAACAATTGCGGCCATGAAGGCCCGACCGATGACGCCGCTATTACAGCGCTGCGCCGTCAGCTGCGGAAGAACCAGCTGGCGTGTCTGCTGCTGGCGCAGGGCCTGCCGCTGATTCTGGCCGGCGATGAGGTCGGCAACACCCAGAACGGCAACAACAACGCCTATTGCCAGGACAACGAAACCGGCTGGGTCGGCTGGGAGGGCCTCAACCGCGAAGGCGACGACCTCACCGATTTCATCGGCCACATGACCGACCTGCGCAGGCGCTTTCCGCAAATCCGTGCCCGCCGCTGGCTCGACGGGCGGCGCGCCGACGGATCCTACGGCGTGTTGTGGCTGACGCCGTCAGGTGATGACATGAAGGAGCAGGACTGGAAATTCCCCGAAGGCCGGTTCCTGGCCTATGTGCTGGGGCCGATCGAGCATGGACAGCCGCCGATCTTCATCGTCCTGAACGCCGCCCCCGAAGCGATCACGTTCAAACTGCCGAAAATGCCGGAATACAAAAGCTGGCAGCAACTATTGAACACCGCCGACGTTAAGCAAACCGTGGCGAATTTCGCATCGGGAAGCGAGGCCAAAGCGCCTCCCCGCTCGGTGCTGGCCTTTTCGGGATCGACATGAATGAACGGCATTTCGGCGCAACGCTGACCGCGGACGGCGCATCATTTAGGTTGTGGGCGCCGGCGGCAAAACGCGTCGATCTGCTGCTGGACAAACCTTATCCGTTGCGGCGCGGCGAGGACGGCTGGTTTTCCGCCGACATCTCCGGCACCAGGGCCGGCGCACGCTACAAATTCCGGATCGACGGCGAGATCGATGTTCCCGATCCGGCCTCGGCGTTTCAGCCTGATGACGTCTCGGGCCCGGGCGAGGTGATCGATCACGCGAGCTATCGGTGGCGCGCGGCGGACTGGCGCGGACGCCCATGGCAGGAAACCGTCGTGATCGAAACCCATGTCGGCGCATTCACGCAGGAAGGTACCTACCGGGCCATGATCGATCGGCTCGATCATCTGGTGGCGACCGGCATCACCGCGCTGGAATTGCTTCCGCTGGCGGATTTCGCCGGCGCGCGCAATTGGGGCTATGATGGCGTGCTGTGGTATGCGCCCGACAGCGCCTATGGGCGTCCCGACGATCTCAAGGCGCTGATCGACGAAGCTCATCTGCGCGGGCTGATGGTGTTTCTCGACGTGGTCTATAATCACTTCGGCCCCGAAGGAAATTACCTCGGCCGTTACGCGCCGGGTTTCTTTACGCAGGCGCAGACCCCGTGGGGCAGCGCGATCGATTACCGGGTGGCGCAGGTTCGCGCCTTCGCGATCGAGAATGCGCTGTACTGGTTGAACGAGTACCGCTTTGACGGGCTGCGGCTCGACGCGGTGCATACCATCGCCGAACTCGGTGAAATCTCGATGCTGCACGATCTCAGCGCCGCGGTGGGGGATCTTGCCGCGGCGACCGGCCGTCATATTCATCTGGTGCTCGAGAACGACGACAACCGCGTCAGCGTACTCGATGCCGAGCAGAACCCGCCGCGCGGCAAATATCGGGCGCAGTGGAACGATGACTATCATCACGCCTGGCACGTGCTCTTGACCGGCGAGACCCAGGGCTATTACCGCGACTTTGCGCGCTCGCCGCTGCATGACATCGCGCGGGCCCTGGGCTCCGGCTTTGTCTATCAAGGTGAGGCGTCGGCCCATCGAGATGGTCAATTGCGCGGCGAACCCAGCGGCGGGCTCGCGCCCACCGCCTTCGTCAATTTTCTGCAGAACCACGACCAGATCGGAAACCGCGCCCTCGGCGACCGGCTCGAAGGCACCGCAAGTACCGAGGCGATCGAGGCCGCGCTGGCGATTACCCTGCTGGCGCCGGCGATCCCGATGCTGTTCATGGGCGAAGAATGGGGCTCGAAGGCACCGTTTCCGTTCTTCTGCGATTTCACGGGCGATCTCGCACAGGCCGTTCGCACCGGCCGGCGCCGGGAATACGCCTGGGCCTATGCCAAATATGGCGACGACGTTCCCGATCCGCTGGCGCCATCGACGTTTCAATCCGCCGTTCTGGATTGGGAATCGCGCAACGAAGGGGCTGGACGCAAGCGGCTGGCGCTGGTGCGCGAACTGCTTTCGATCCGCGCGCGCGAGATCGTTCCAAGGCTGGCGGGCGCCCGCTTCGGCGATGCGCGCGCCGCGGACAACGGCCTCTTGACCGCGAGCTGGCATCTGCGCGATGGCGCAACGCTCAAGCTGACGGCGAACCTGTCGAATACCGCGATAGCCCACAAGCCAGGTGAAACAGCCGGCTCCCTGATCTGGGGCGGCACGCCCGGCGACATCGTGCGACCATGGACGGTGTTTTGGCGTCTGGACGCGCGCTGATGCCGCCAGTCATTCCGATCGCGACCTACCGCCTGCAACTCACCGCCGACTTCGATTTCGACGCCGCGACCGCCATTGTTCCCTATCTGAAGGCACTCGGCATCACGCATCTCTATGCCTCGCCCTTCATGAAGGCCCGCAAGGGCAGCAGCCACGGCTATGACGTGGTTGACCACACCAGGATCAATCCGGAACTCGGCGGCGATGCCGGCTTCGATCGGTTGAGTGAGGCGCTGCGGCAGCACGACCTCGGTCTCATTCTCGATTTCGTTCCCAATCATGTCGGCGTGCATTTCGCGGACAATCCCTGGTGGCTTGACGTGCTGGAATGGGGCGAGGCCTCGCCACACGCGGTGTCCTTCGACATTGACTGGGAGCTGCTGCCGTATCGCGCTCGCGGCGGAGTGCTGCTGCCGATCATCGGCTCGTCCTACGGACAGGCACTGGAAAAGGGCGAGATCGAACTGCGCTACGACGCCAGCGAAGGCAGCTTTTCGGCCTGGTATTTCGAACATCGCCTGCCGATCGCACCCGAGCGTTACAGCGAGATTCTCCGCGCCATAGCGAAGGAAGCCGGAGCGGAGAACAGCGATGCGGGCAAACGGATTCTCGAACTCGCGTCGCGCTACAAGGGATTGCGTCATCCCAATCGAAAGGAAGCGCCTGCCTTCAAGGTTGAGATCAAAGACATCGCCGGGAGCGCCGACCTGATCGCGCGCGGGCTCGCCGCCTATCGGGCCGGCCCGGAGCGCGCCGCCCAGACGCTTTCGCTGCACCATCTGCTCGAACGCCAGCACTACAGGCTTGGCCACTGGCGTCTCGCCTCCAGCGACATCAACTACCGGCGCTTCTTTGACGTCAATACGCTGGCGGGATTGCGGGTCGAGGACGCCGGCACGTTCAATGCCGCGCATCGCCTGGTCAGAAGGCTGATCGCGGAAGGCAGGCTTCAAGGGTTGCGGCTCGATCACATCGACGGCCTGCGCGATCCCGTGCAATATTTCCAGCGGCTGCGCCGTCTGATCCGCGACGCACAGGGCAACACCAAAAAGACGTTCTACGTGGTGGTCGAGAAGATTCTCGGCGACCATGAAGACCTGCATCGCTTCACCGGCGTCCACGGCACCACCGGTTACGAATGGCTGAATACCATCACCAGGGTGCTGATTGACGGCAAGGGGCTGGAGCCGCTCGACGAGATCTGGCGGCAGATCAGCAATACGTCGCCCAAACTGGCGCCGGTCTTGATGGACGCCAAACGCAGGGTTCTCGAGACACTGCTGACCAGCGAATTCACGGTGCTGGCACGGCTGCTCGCGCGCATTGCCGCGGGTCATTACTCCACGCGCGACTTTGCCGCCGACAGCCTGCGGCAGGCACTTGAACTCTATGTCCTGCATTTTCCGATCTATCGGACCTATCTTTCGCAAGCCGGTGCTTCCAGCAATGACCGTGCGTTGATCATCGAAACCATCGAACAGGCGCGCGCCGACTGGTTCGCAGCCGACGAGGGGATTTTCGATTTTCTGCGCGATACGTTGACGATGGACTTGATCAAGCCGGAGCGCGCGCTGCACAGCCCGCCTCGGGTGCGGCGCTTCGCGCTGAAGGTGCAACAGTTTACCGGTCCTCTGATGGCGAAGTCGCTGGAGGACACGGCGTTCTATCGCTACCACCGCCTGCTCGCCCTCAACGAGGTCGGCGGCGACCCGTCGGCACCGGCACTTTCCATCAATGCCTTTCACGCGGCCATGACCATTCGCGCCAGCGATTGGCCGCATGGCATGACGGCGACCGCGACGCACGACACCAAACGCGGCGAGGATGCCCGCGCCCGGTTGATGGCGCTGACCGAGATTCCCGGCGAATGGACCAGCGCCGTGGCACGGTGGAAGATTCTCAACGCGCCGCACCTCGTCATCGAAGGCGGCATGCGCGCGCCCTCCGCGACGTCCGAATATATGCTGTATCAGGCACTGCTCGGCGCCTGGCCGCTCGGCCAACACGATGACGCGCTTTGTGAACGGATGCAGGCCTATGCGGTGAAGGCGGCGCGCGAGGGCAAGCAGGAAACCAGCTGGCTCAATCCCGACGAAGCCTACGAGGCCGGCCTGCAAACCTTCATCGCACGGATTCTGGACCGCTCGATTTCCGCCGAATTCGTCGCCTCGCTGGAAAATATGGCGCAGCGTGTCGCGCTGCTGGGCGCGCTGAATTCGCTCGGCCAGATCACGCTGAAGGCCACGATGCCGGGCATGCCCGACTTCTACCAGGGCACGGAATTCTGGGACCTGTCGCTGGTCGATCCCGACAACCGGCGGCCGGTGGATTTTGCCAACCGCGCAGCCGTGCTGGCGTCGATCGAGAAGCCCGACTGGCAAGACCTCGCCCAGCACTGGCCGGACGGCCATATCAAGCTGGCCTGGACCCGCCATCTGCTGAAACTGCGCACTGAACTGGCCGAGGTGTTCGCGCGCGGCGATTACGAACCTCTTGAAGTCAGCGGACCGCACCGCGATCACATCATCGCCTTCATCCGCCGCCGAGGCCGCAACGCCGCGATCACGGTCGTCGCAAAATCCTTCGTCCCGTTTTCGCAAGGCGGCCGGGTCTGGCCCCGGGCGGAAGCCTTCGACGCGACGCTGAACCTGAACGGCTATGCCGTGCATGGTCTCCCCAGCGAGACCTATGCGGTGCCCCTTTCCGCCCTGTTTCGCCATCTGCCGGTCGCGGTGTTGAAGGCCAGAGTTGCCGGCGCCGCGAAGCCGGCGCGTAAACGCCCGCGGGTCTGACGCACGATAAGGTTTCAGCTCCGTTTGGTCAGCAGCAGGTGGCCGCGATTCCTGATCGCGACCTGCGCTACTTCTGCAAATCGCTGCAACAGCCACGGCAGCGTGACCTCCAGCCGGACGTGATCGTCCGCAATATCAAGATGGCCCGACGCCGGCTGCCCCAGCGCGCGCACGCGAAACACCATGCGATCGCCCTCCCATCTCTCCTCGTCGACTTTCAGCACCGGCATGCTGGCGGCGGCGCGCGTCAATCCCGCCTTGAGCCGGCGGGTCGCCTCTTCGCGGCCAAGGCGATGCGGAATCGAAACGATGAGAGGTGCGGACATAATTCGATATCTCCTGGTGCAACGCATATAATTCCGCATTGGCCGGGCAACAGTAGAGACCAAGTCAATGGCCGCCTGAAAATGGAACCTTATGGGTTCCCGTTTGTTTTTCCAGCCGATGGCAGCGCAACAGGTGCCGACTGCCCGGCTGGAGGAGACGTTAGATGTCCATTGGAACGATCATTCTTATTATTCTCGTGATTGCATTGCTTGGCGGCTTCAGCGGCATCGGCGGCGGACCGTTCTACGGCACCGGATATTATGGCGGCGGCGGACTGGGCCTTGTGGTCGTGATCCTGCTGATACTGCTGTTGCTGGGAAGATTGTAAACTTCGCTCCAACTTTGAGCCGTCATCACCCGCGAAAGCGGGTGATCCAGTACGCCGCGCTGGCGATATCAAATTTCAAGTGCTGCGGAATACTGGATACTCCGCTTTCGCGGAGTATGACGACCGTTTTTCCCATCCTCATTTCCGCGCATCCAGCTTCCTGATCGCAGCCTTGATCGATGACGCCGCGCCGTCATAACCGTCCCACGCCTTGGTTTTGGCGAGCAGCGGCGGCACGGTGCGAACGGTGTAGCGCTTCGGGTCGAGATCGCCGCGTACCTGCGCCCATGTCAGCGGCATCGAGACGGTGGCGCCTGCGCGCGCCCGTGGCGACAGCACCGCGACCGCGGTCGCCATGCGGTCGTTGCGCAGATAATCCAGGAAGATCTTTCCCTGGCGCAGCTTCTTCGACATGTTGAGCAGATAGCGCTCGGGATTTTCATCAGCCATCCACTGGCAAACGCCTTGCGCAAACGCTTTGGCCTCCTTCCACGTCACCCTGTCCTTGGCGCCATGCGCCAGCGGCGTCACCACATGGAGTCCCTTGCCGCCCGTGGTCTTGCAGAAGCTCTCCAGGCCAAGGTCGGCGAGATGCTGGCGCATATCCTTCGCTGCCTCGACGACTTCAGAAAACGCGACCTCCGGCGCCGGATCGAGGTCGAACACCAGCCGCCCCGGAATATCCGGCGCATCCGGCACGCAATTCCACGGATGCAGTTCGACGCCACCGCTCTGCGCCACCGCGGCCAAACCCTCGACGCGATCGATCTGCAGATAGGGCTTGCGATCGCCGGAGACTTTGACGAGCGTCAATAGCTTCGACGTGCCCGTCATCGCATGGCGCTGAAAGAAAATCTCGCCGCCGATACCATCAGGCGCGCGCACCACCGAACACGGCCGCCCCTTCAGATGGTCGATCGTCCAGTCGCCCACCGCTTCGAAATAGCGGGCCAGATCGAGCTTGGTCACGCTTGCGCCGTCACCGCCATCGGGCCACAGCGCCTTTTCGGGCTTGGAGATCACCACGCCCATCACTTCGGCGGAGTTGCCCGCGGACGGCTTTGACGGCGCCTTGCCGGTGGGGTTCGCTGATCTGGTCATGGCCGGCTTCTCCGCCTTTACCTCGCCCGCCGGCTTGTCCTGGCGCAGCCCCTTGAACGCGGCCTGCCGGATATTGCCGCCATCAGTCCAGCCGGCGAATTCGATTTCGGCGACGAGTTTGGGCTTCAGCCAATGCACGTCACGGGTTTTGGCCGGTGCATCCTTGCCGCCGAACGGGCTCGTGTCCGAAGCCGCTGCCTTCAGCAACGGCATCAGGCGCCTGACCTTGTCCTGCCCGAATCCAGTGCCGACCAGCCCGACAAAGGCCAGATGATCGCCGCGCATGACGCCCGCCATCAGCGAGCGGAATTTGCCGTGGGTGGTTTTCCATCCGCCCAGCACGACCTCATGTCCGGGGCGGCACTTCGTCTTGGTCCAGTTCTCGGAGCGGCCGGAACGATAGGGTGAGCTCAGCTTCTTGGAGACGATCCCCTCCAGCGACAGCTTGAGCGCCGATTGCAGCACGGCGTCACCGTCCCCCTCGAAATGTGCGACATAGCGGATCAGTTTTGATTTGCCCTTGGATCGCGCCTCGAGCAGCTGCTGCAATTGTGCCTTGCGTTCGACAAGCGGCAGCGCACGAAGATCCATTGCATCGGCGAACAACAGATCGAACGCGTAGAAAATGAGATCGTCGGTCTTGCCGTCGGCAAGCGCGGCCTGCAGGCTGGAAAAGTCCGGCGTGCCATTGGCGTCGAGCGCGACGATCTCGCCATCGATCAGCCCATCGGGCAGCGCGCTGGCTTCCCTGGCGATGGCGCCGAACTTGTCGGTCCAGTCCAGACCTTTGCGGGTCTTCAAAACAGCCTTGCCGCGCTCGACGCGCAATTGCACGCGGTAGCCGTCGAATTTGATCTCATGGCACCATCCCTCGGCACTGGGCGGGCGATCGACCGGGGTACAGAGCTGCGGTGCAATGAAGTCCGGCAGCGCCGCGACCTTCTTGGCTTTCTGTGATGGAGAGGGCGCGGATTTCCTGTGCTTGTTTGCGGCGCGCGCGTCCGCGGCATCGCCACGGTTTGAATTCCACACCGCGTCGGCTTTCACCGCACTGGATTTGGCCGTCATGAACGGCTTCGGCGCTTTGCCCTTGCCCGCGGCGATCTGCGCCATGGTCCGCCCGGATGCGACGGACTGATCGGCGTCCAGAATCGTGTTGGCTTTGCCTTCTTTGGCAAATTCATCGCGGTGCTTGATCAGGAGCCAGTTGGTGCGTTTGCCGCCGTCGCGGTCGTGGCGCATGCGCACCAGTACCCAGCCGCCACCGAGCTTTTCGCCGTGCAGCGTGAACTTCAGATCGCCCTTCTTGAAGCCTTTTTCCGGGTCATCGGATTCCCAATAGCCGCGATCCCAGAGCTGCACGGTGCCGCCGCCATACTGGCCCTCGGGAATGGTGCCTTCGAAATCGCCGTAGTCGAGCGGATGATCTTCCACCTCCACCGCCAGCCGCTTGTCGTGTGGATCGAGCGAGGGGCCGCGGGTGACCGCCCAGGATTTGAAGACGCCGTCGAATTCGAGCCGCAAATCATAATGCAGCCTGGTCGCATCATGCTTCTGGATCACAAACCGCCGCCGCGTCGACGGCGCCACCTTGGCGTCGCCGCTGGGCTCCGCGGTCTTTTCGAAATCGCGTTTCTTCCGGTAATCGGAGAGGCTTTTTAAAGACACGATCAAATCCCGTCCCGGGGAAGCATCGGGGCTACGCATTAAAACATCCCGGCGATTGTAATGCCCTGGCGAACGAACCCGCAAGGCGAACCGAGAGCGTCATTGCGAGCCAACGGGTCGGGCGAATGCCCGCCCCATGACAGGCTCCGCGAAGCAATCCATAGCCGAGGACGTCACAATGGATATGGATTGCTTCGTCGCTTTGCTCCTCGCAATGACGATCTCAGCTATTTCTTCGCCTTGCGCTTCTTGACGGTCTTTCTTTTCGCGGTCTTCCTGGGGACTTTCAGTCCCGCCGCCCTGGCCTCGGAAAGACCGATCGCAATCGCCTGCTTGCGGCTGGTGACCTTGCGGCCGGACCGGCCGTTCTTCAGAGTCCCGGCCTTGCGCTTTTTCATCACCCGCTCGACATCAGCGGAGGCTTGTTTCGAATATTTCCGTGCCATGATGGTTCTCCCGGTTGCGGGAAAATAATCTTGGCCGCTGGAGATGGTTCCCGTGAGACCGGGCCTCGTCACTGGCTAGGCCAGGGGCTTCCGATTCAATTTTCAAAGAGCCTATTCTGACGTCGTCGCCCGGCTTGACCGGGCGATCCAGTATTCCAGAGGCCGTTCGTGCATATACGAGACGTCACGGCGTACTGGATGCCCCGCTTGAAGCGGGGCATGACGACCGAGGAACATGACTCCGCCCTCCCGCAGCGCAATGCGCCCGAAGTCATGCGTGAATCTCTCGCCCCGAAAACAAAGGGCGTGGGGAATGCCGGGTGCTCGATGCACCCGCAGCCGCGCGTGTAGAAAGTAACACGCGCGTTAGTCACCACGGATACACCGGTTCACCCGGCATTCCCGCACGCAATGGTTTTAACGGTTTCCTTCGTGCTCTCCCCGGTGATCGGGCTTTGTTGTCACCGTCGCCGGCGGAAACCTATTCCACCGACTTGACGCCAGCGTCGAGGCGTCAGGACCACACGACTTCGCCGTCCACGTCAGCGCCGTTCGTCAAAGGCGCCACCGTGTCCACCGCTTCCCGCACCAACGTCCGTGACGATCGCGAAACGCCCCTCAAGTGGGACGGGATGGCGGAAATTATGGAAGTGATTTGGGGCAGGCGCGAAGGGATTTATTTTTTGGAGCAGGACTGGACAGGTGGAATCACGTTGATCCCGCAGGAGAATTTTTTCTCCAGGCGCATGCGGAAAAAAACGGCGTCGGTGCACTTATCCCACAACGGCGAACACTACGGATGAACAACGAAGACATCCTCGGCATGCTTGATAGGTCAGCGGCGAAAACGCTCAAACGTCTTACCGCATAAGGCGACGCGTTCTCACATTGCGGTGATAGCGGGATCGCGGCACCTCGGTGTGAAATACTTCACAGACAACCTAAAGGATGTGCGCGACTTTCGTCGTGGTCATCGGGGACGCCCTGATCCTCAGGCGCCTCGTCGATGTCGACTGAAGCTGCCGCGCATTCGCGGATCGGAGAGGAGAAAGCCTATGAAAGCCGAAGTGCGAGTTGTGAAATCCGGACAAGGGGGCAAACCGCTGGTCCAGGTCGCTATCGACAGCAAAGCCACTCCCGAGCAAATCGGAACCATGCTCCGGTCCGTGTACTCGAACGCCTCGGTCTATCGCGCCGGAGGCATTCGCGAATGCCTGACCTGCAAGTCCGGGATCGACGTTGCCGTCGTCGAGGCGTTCGGCGAATCCATCACCGTGGAAAACTAACAGGTGAACGGCGAATCTCGACGTGTGCTGGTCGGCGCGCTCTTCAATCCGAGCCTTCACCGGATTGGCGACCGCCTGACCCGCACGCTCGATTATCTGGCCGTCATCCCCGATCGCGTCTGGCGCGATCGGGGACGCAACGTCCCCGGACGGTTTCAGCAGGTGCCCCGGCAACACCGTTGGCTGGAGCAGGCGGCGAATGAATTGCCGATCGTCCTGCACTCGATCGGCTTGTCGATCTGCAGCGCGGATATTTTCGACGAGGAGTTTGCCGACAATTTGATGGCGTGGGCGGCGCGTTTGAATTCGCCCTGGATCAGCGAGCACCTTTCCTTTTCGCGTGTCGGCTCGGGGCACGAGGTGAACTCCGCGATTCCCTTGCCGGTTGCTTACGACCTGGAAATGCTGGAACTGCTGGTTCCACGCGTTCGTTTCTTCACTGACAGGCTTGCCTGCCCGTTCCTGCTGGAGAACAGCGTCTACTACATCAGCTATCCGGATCAGGACTTGAAGGAAGAGGAGTTCCTCAATCGACTCTGCGTTCGCTCCGGATGCGGCGTTCTGCTCGACCTGCACAACGTCTACACCAACGCGGTGAACCATGGTTTGGCGGCCAGAGACTACATTGACGACCTCGACCTCGATCATGTCAGGGAGATCCATATCGCCGGCGGCTCCCCCATGATGGGATTCCACGCGGATTCCCACAACGGGCCGGTACTCGAAGACGTCTGGAACTTGCTGGAGTATGTCGTGCCGCGTGCCAGCAATCTGCGCGGGGTCACGTTCGAATTCCATGATTCGTCGTTCGGCAGGATGGGCGAAGAGGGTTTTCGAGAGCAGATCGACCGGACGCGCGCTATCCTGCGAAATTTCAGCCAAAGCGAGATGGCGGTGCCCCATGTCGCTTAGGGAATTTCAGCAGGCTATCGTCGATCTTACGCTCGCGCCGGATTCATGGCGCGCCATGCGCCGCGGCGAGTCCGCTGTCCTCGACCGGTACAAGCTCAATGAACGCGAACGGAATCGTCTGCTGGAGATTTCGCGTCAACCCGGCATGGCGATGAACTGTTCCCTGGCGCGCGGCAATCGCCTCGAGTTGATCGTGGGCGCCTTCCCGAAGACATGTACCCTGCTCAAGCCGTTGCTTCCCCGGTTGCTCGATGAGCTCTGGGAACGGCGCAAGCCGGACAACTACCAGCTGTTTGGCGAAGAAGACGCCTTCGCCGCATTCATTGCCAAAAAGCTCAGCCAAAGCGAGCTGGCCGTTGAATACCTCTCCGAGATTTTCGCCTATGAACTGACATGCCGTGACCTGGCGCTTCGCTTCGAAACATGCGCTGACGCGGAGTCTGCGCTCGAGGCGATCGTCGAATTCCGGCACCCGCCCGACGAGCTATTGGCGCCGTTGAACCGTCATGCCGCTCCCCCGTCCGGTTTGCCTTCCGGGGTCTTTCCAACCCGGGTTCGCCTGAGCGAAGCGGGACTTGAGATTGATCCCATTCCGGTCTGATGCAGGCTTATCGGACGCGGCATAAAAGTAAGACCCCGGATTGCTCCGGGGCCTTTGCTCTCGAAGGAGCATCCGTCAGGGAGCATCCGTCCCTCGAAAGGAATATCGATACCTGCGGCCGCTTTACCTGCTGCCGCCCTTCGGAGCAGCCATGTTATCGGCGCCGGAACCGGCGTTATCTTGATCGGACGGACTAGCTGCGCCGCCCTTGTTGGCCCCGCTGCGCGTGCTCGACCCTGTGGTCATGCCTTTTTCATGTTGCGTTTTCTTGCCGGAGGAAGCGCCGGGACTGACGGTTCCGTCATTGGACGCGCCGGGCGCGGTTTGACTTTGAGCAGACGCCATGAGCGTCGAGCCGAACAGCGAGGTCACGACAAGAGCAGAGATTGCAAGTTTGGCAAATTTGGATTGCATCAGGGATGTCTCCGTTGGTTACAGGATTACTCGAAACCTCGGGCATGTGATTCAGTTCCGGTGCGCGGCAAACATTTCGCAAATTTCATTTTCAAAAACTCATTTACCTGGCGATCGCTGTGCAACCATCGACTTTCCAAACATCCGTCACCTTGCGAACATAGGATTTGCGCAAAGCGGTTCCATTGGTTGGTGCGCCTCGACACGCGACAATCGTCGAGCAAAACTGACAGGGGGAAACGGCAATGTTCGTGGAGCGGATCAAGGGCCCTCGATGCCAAAAATGCGGAGAAACGATGGCGTTGCGGATCATCGAGCCTGAAAGACCCGGTTTCGATTCGCGGACTTTCGAATGCCCGAAATGCTTTGGCACCGAAACCCTGGTGGCGTCGATCTCCTGCGGATTGGATGTCTCTGCAGCGCCATCTCCGCAGCTAACGGCGGATTACGCTAACGCTAATCCGCCCTACGACCCATTAATCCCTATTCATCGAAGATCTCGTTGACCGACACCACCGACAACGTGCCGCCACCGCCGGCATTGTTGACGCCGGATACGGCGTAGATGGTCTTGTCGACCACCCCGACCGCGAAGCCGTGCCGGGGCGTGATCATGCGCGCCGCGCGCGACCACGAGTTGGTCGCGGGATCATAGACTTCATGCGCGCGAAACACGCCGCCGAAATCATCGATCCAGCCTTCACCGCCGAGCACGTGGATCTTGTTGCCGATCGCCGCGATGCCGGTTCCTGACCGCGCGGTCGGCATCGGCGCCCGTGTCGTCCAGCTGTTGGTCGCGATGTCATAGGCCTCGTTCATCCAGATGTTGTTCGACCACCCGCCGGAAAAGCAGGAACCGACCCGCCCGCCGATCGCGTAGATCTTGCCGTCCACATAAACGACGCTGTGATGATTGCGCGGGGTCGGCATCGGCGCCAGGGTGGACCAGGTATTGGTGTCGGTATCCAGCACCTCCATGGTGCCGAGCAATTCAACGTCTCCGCCGGGGGTGAGACCGTTCGGCAGCTGCTTGCCCTTCGGAATGGTTCCGCCTCCGATCACGTAGATCTTGTTGCCGACCGCAACCGCGGCGAGCGCACCGCGCGCTGTCGGCATGTTCGGGAGCGCCGACCAGTTTTTGGTCTCGGCATCGAACACCCAGGCCTTGTTTTCAGGATACCAGCCGCCCTTGCCGCTGTCCGGCAGGCGAAATCCGCCAATCACATAGAACTTGTGACCGATGCTGACAGCTGAACCATGGTGGACCGGGACAGGATTGGAGGGCAGTTGTGTCCAGTCGTTCTTGCCGGGGTCGTATTTGTAGAAAATACCCTGCGGCGTGTTCGATGGATCCTGTCCGCCGTAGACATATACTTGTCCGTCGACGGCGGCGCCGAGAACTTCGTTGGCGCCTTGCGGGATTGGCGCGCCGAGCCGCCATTTACCCTGAGCTTCGGCACCCGTCGCAGCACCGATAAATATCGCCGCGAGCAGGACAGCCAAAGCTGTCGCACGGCACACCAATCGTTGGATCACGATCGCCCCCCTGTTTCGCCCGAAATTCACCGGATGGCTCCCGATCCGGGTTCGGTGATTTCTTGAGTTTGTGGTTTTGCCGGAGCCGTTAACGCCGTGATTTAGGCAGATTAGCGGGATCGACGCCAGCGCTAAGGTGCCGCGCATAGGGCCGGATTAGCCCAACGTGTCCGCGCAAAGCGCGGCCCGATGACGGACTCCGACGTAATCCGCCATCTCGGCAGAGCAACGGTGGATTAAGCTAACGCTAATCCGCCCGAGCTGACGATGTCCGTTTCCAGGGGAAGACCGGAAGTCGCCGGACGACGGTCAAAACGACGCGATTGACCCAGAACGGATATTCAATAGGTTATGAGCGGCGTCGCTCGGTTGCCCTTGCGGACAAGATCGGGCGGCACATTGCGCATCGCCTTGACCATCACCGAGCGGTCGACCTCGAATTTTTCGGCCAGATTATTTAGGGGAAAGGTCTCCATGGCCCGGTTCCTGGAAGCAATTCCAGCTAATGTCTTGATGTGAGTTTTCGCAAGGACAGCTCAGATGATTCGAAAGCCATTCTTTCTAATCTTGAGGGACGACAGCGCTAATACCTTTTCAGTCGAAGGCCCAATGATTGATGATCGTCCTTGGGTTTCTCAGGTTGTAACTGCTCAACGCGCAGGCCGGAAGGTTCGCTGCATAGTGGCGACTGAGGCTACGCGGGAAGCGTGCATCAAAAATTGGTTGGCATCCAATCCTCGTATGAAGCTCGTCGACCCGGGCATGTTACCTTGAAATTTCGTCTCCGTTCGTGGCCCTCTAAAACAATGCCAGCCCGTAGGGCGGATTAGCCCAACGGGTCCGCGCAAAGCGCGGCCCGATGACAGGCTCCGGCGTAATCCGCCATCTCAGAAACGTAACGGCGGATTACGCTAACGCTAATCCGCCCTACATGCTGTGCTGCCAAGACGTGGATGCCCGGCACATCTGGCGCGAAGACGCGCTTCGCGCTTTGGCCAGGCATGACGAGCCAGGGTGACTTAATCCCCCGCCCTTAACCGATACCCAATTCCCGTTTCGGTCAGCACGAATTGCGGGCGCTCGGGATCGGCCTCGATCTTCTGGCGCAGTTGGCGCACATAGACCCGCAGATATTGCGCGTCGGTCAGTTCATCCCACAGCTCCTTCAGGAGAAAGCGATGGGTCAGCACCTTGCCCGCATGCTGCACCAGCACCCGCAGCAATTCATATTCCTTCGGCGACAGCTTGACGTCCTTGTCGCCGACCTTGACGATCCTACGTACCAGATCGACCGAGAGATCGCCGGACCGAAACACCGGGCGCTCGCCATGGACCTGCAATTGATGCCGCAGCGCCGCGCGCATCCGGGCCAGCAGCTCGTCCATCCCGAACGGCTTGGTCAGATAATCGTCGGCGCCGAGATCGAGCGCCTGCACCTTGCCGGCCTCGTCGCCGCGGCTCGACAGCACCACGACCGGAACGCTGTCATTGCGGCCGCGGATCATGCGCAAGAGTTCATGGCCCTGGATATCGGGCAGGCCGAGATCGAGAATGATCAGCGCCGGATCCTGCGCCAGCAATTCCAGCGCAATCTTGCCGTTGGAGGCTTCGAGGATTTCGTAGCCTTGCGTGCTCAGCCCCATCCGCAGCAATTTTCGGATCGGCGGCTCGTCGTCGATGACCAGAACCTTGATCGGGGCGGCACTCATGCGGCGGTATCCAGAAAATGTGAGGCTGCCGGGATCGGCAGCCTGATGGTCAGCATGGCGCCGCTGCGGTCGGTGCGGTTGGCAGCGGAAATCGTGCCGTGCATCGCCTCGACGAAGCCGCGGGAAATCGCCAGCCCCAGACCAGTACCGGGACGGACATGGTCGCCCTTCTGGGCGCGGTAGAACTTGTCAAACACGCTCTCGAGTTCGGAGTGCGGAATGCCCGCGCCTTCGTCGCTGATCTGCAGCGCCACCCAATCCTTGTCCCGCCACCCCCTGATCGAGATGGTGGTGTCCACGGGCGCATATTTGGCGGCATTGTCCAAGAGGTTGAACAGCGCCTGCTCGAACAGCACCGCGTCGAGTTCCAGCATCGGCAGATCGGCCTCGAGCTCGAGCGACACCTGGTGATGCACCAGGATCTTGCTGGCACGCCGCAACGCGCTGCCGACGATTTCGCCGATATCGTGCGGCGCGGTATTCGGCTTGATGGCGCCGGATTCCAGCTTGGTCATGTCAAGCAGATTGGCGATGAAACGGTTGAGCCGCTCGGATTCGTCGATCACGGTCGCCAGCAGATCGCGCTTTTCGGCGTCGGTCAGACCGCTGGAGAGATCGCGCATGGTGGACGCGGCGCCGAGCACGGAAGCCAATGGCGTCTTGAGATCGTGCGAGATCGAGGTCAGCAGCGCCGAGCGCAGCCGATCCGACTCGACGGTGCGCTTGACCTTGTCCATGTCCTCGACCAGCAGCACCCGCTCGATCGCCAGCGCGCCCTGATCGACCAGCGCATCGAGCAGGCGGCGCTGATCCGGCGTCAACAGCGGCCCTGATTTGTCGTCGTCGATGCCGATCACCCCGATCAGGCCGCGTCCGGTCCGCATCGGCAGGAACAGGCGCTTGGCGCCGGGCAGCGTATCGGAGCCGCGCCCGGCCGGGCGGTCATTGCCCCAGGCCCAGTTGGCGGCGGCGAGATCGGCCTTGTCGAGCTGATCCTCCGGCGGGTAACCCGCCTTCACCGTCAGCACGCCATTGTCCGGCAACAGCAGCACCACGCGCACCTTGAGCATCAGCGCGGTCTGGTAGGCGGTCGCCCACAGCACGTCGTCCAGCGTCGCGGTGCCCGCGAGCTTGCGGCTGAAGGCGTACAGCGATTCGGTGGTCCGCACCCGGCCGATCGCGGAATCGGCCTGGGTGCGCACCCTTGCTGCGACATTGGAAACCAGGATCGCGATCAGCATGAAGAAGAAGAACGCCGCGACGTTGGTCGGATCGGTGATCGTGAAGGTGTAGATCGGCGGCAGAAAGAAGAAGTTGTAGCACAGCGAGGCGGCGACGCTTGCCAACAAGGATGGCAACAGGCCATAGCGAACCGCGACGCCGACCACCGCCGTGAGAAACACCAGATCGACATTCTCGATGCCGAACAGCGGCTGGATCAGTTCGGCCGCGCCAAGGCCGATCATCACGATCACCAGCGCCATCAGATAGGGTCCGGCATGGAACGGCTCGGAGCGCTCCGCCGCGCGCACGGTCTTCTTCGGCACCGGGTCGGCCGCGAGCTCCTCGCCGGCGATCACGTTGACGCTGATATTGCCCGCGCGTCGCACCAGATCATGCACCACCGATCCGCGCGTGATCTCGAACCACCAGGAGCGCAGCGATTTGCCGATGATGATCTGGGTGACGTTGTTGGCTTGCGCAAAACCGATGACGTCGTCGGCGATGCGCCGCCCGACGGCGGGCATGGTGAGCGCCTCACCGCCCAGCGCCTCGGCCAGCCGCAAGGTATCGGCCAGCCGGTCGCGTTGTTCGTCGCTCAATTGCAGGCTGCGCCGGGTCTCGATGCTGATGGCGGTCCAGGGCGCGTGCAGCCGGTCCGCCAATCGCTTGGTGTAGCGCACCAGCCCGGCCGCGCGCGGATCCTCGGAGAGGCACACCAGGATGCGCTCGCCGGCCGCCCACGGACCCGCGATCGCATTGGCCTGCATATGGGTCAGCAGCTGCTCGTCGACGCGCTCGGCGGTCCGCCGCAGCGCCAGCTCGCGCAAGGCGGTCAGGTTGCCCGGCGAGAAGTAATGCTCGAGCGCGCGCTCGGCCTGTTTGGGGACGTAGACCTTGCCTTCCCGAAGCCGCTGGATGAGATCGTCCGGGGTGAGGTCGATCAGCTCGATGCCGTCGGCGCGGTCGAACACCGAATCCGGCACGGTCTCGCGCACCCGCACATGGGTGATCTGCGCGACCACGTCGTTGAGGCTCTCGATATGCTGGATATTGACCGCCGTGTAGACATCGATGCCGTGGGACAGCAGTTCCTCGACATCGAGGTAGCGTTTCGGATGGCGGCTGCCGGGCGCGTTGGTGTGCGCGAGTTCATCGACCAGCGCGATCTGCGGATGACGCGCGATCAGCGCGTCGAGATCCATCTCCTCGATGGTCTGGTCGCGGTATTCGATACGTTTGCGCGGGATCACTTCGAGGCCCTGCAGCAGCGCCTGCGTCTCCACCCGTCCGTGGGTCTCGACCACGCCGACGACGACATCGACGCCAGCTTTAATCCGGGCGTGCGCGCTCTGCAGCATCTCGTAGGTCTTGCCGACGCCGGGCGCGGCGCCGACGAAAATCTTCAGCCGGCCGGCCTGGCTGTGCTCGCGCCGCGCCGTCTCCAGCAGGGCTTCCGGCGAGGGGCGTTGTTCGGGATCGCGGCGCTGCTGCTGAACCATATGGGTAATATAGTCCTCGGGCGCCGTCGGGCCTAGAGCGGGATCGGATCAGGTTGATCCTGCTCCGACCGCTGTCATTTCGATGTCGCCGCATCCAGCGCCAGATTGAGCGCCAAGACGTTAACCCTGGGTTCACCGAGCAACCCGCCGAGGCGGCCCGCCGTGTTCTGCGCGACCAGCTGGCGGACGCGATCTTCCGGCATGTTGCGGGCTTTGGCGATACGCGGCACCTGGAACAGCGCGCCCTCCGGCGAGATATCCGGATCGAGGCCGCTGCCCGACGTGGTGACGAGATCGACCGGGACCGGCACGGAGGGATTTTCCGCCTTCAGTTTATCGACATCTTCCTTGACCCGGTCATTGAGGGCCTTGCTGGTCGGGCCGAGGTTGGAGCCGGAGGAATTGGCCGCATTGTAAGGCGCCGGCACGGTCTTGGTGGCATCGGCCGGGTCAGCCGCCGATGTCGCCGAGGGCCGGCCATGGAAGTATTTGTCGTCCTTGAACTCCTGCCCGATCAGCGCGGAGCCGACCACCTTGCCGTCGCGTTCGATCAGGCTGCCTTGCGCCTGCCTGGGAAAGATCACGCCCGCGATCGCGGTCATCGCGAGCGGATAGGCAAGGCCCGTGATCAAGGTCAGCAGGACCAGGATGATGATGGCGGGGCGAATTTCTCTTAACATGGTGTGTCTCCTTCGTTCTCCGTCATTGCGGGCGGAGCAGTTCGGATTTCGTCATTCCGGGATGGTGCGTTAGCACCAGACCCGGAATCTCGAGATTCCGGGTTCTATGCTTCGCATAGCCCCGGAATGACGGTGGATTTTCAAGCCAGATGCAAGGCGGCGACGACGAGGTCGATGGCCTTGATGCCGATAAAGGGAATGATGATGCCGCCGAGGCCATAGATCAGCAGGTTGCGGCGCAGCAGCGCGCCAGCCCCGATGGCGCGATACGCCACGCCCCGCAAGGCCAGCGGAATCAAACCAATAATGATCAGGGCATTGAAGATGATCGCCGACAGGATCGCGCTTCGCGGGCTCGCCAGCTGCATGACGTTGAGCACCGCGAGCTGCGGATAGAACGCCAGGAACATCGCCGGGATGATGGCAAAATATTTGGCGACGTCGTTGGCGATCGAGAACGTGGTCAGCGCGCCGCGGGTCATCAACAGCTGCTTGCCGATCTCGACCACCTCGATCAGCTTGGTCGGATTGGAGTCGAGATCGACCATGTTGCCGGCCTCGCGCGCGGCTTGCGTGCCGGTGTTCATGGCAACGCCGACATCGGCCTGGGCCAGCGCCGGTGCGTCATTGGTGCCGTCGCCGCACATCGCGACCAGTTTGCCCTTGGCCTGCTCGTCGCGAATGAGCTTCAACTTGTCTTCCGGCGTCGCCTGGGCGAGGAAATCATCGACCCCGGCTTCCGCGGCAATCGCCGCCGCCGTCATCGGGTTGTCACCCGTGATCATCACAGTGCGAATTCCCATGCGGCGCAACTCCGCAAAACGCTCGCGGATGCCGCCCTTGACGATGTCCTTGAGCTGGATGACGCCGAGCAGACGGCCGTCCTTGGCGACCGCCAGCGGTGTGCCGCCCGCCTTGGAGATTTCATCCGAGATCGCCTGCAGCTCGCGCGCGGTCTCCGACATCGCCGGCTGCAGCACGCGCGCGGCATTTCCCGACGCCACAGCGCGCGGCATTCCGCCGTCGACATAGTTCAGGATCGCATCGACGGCGCCCTTGCGGACCGACGATGCGCCGGCATCGACGCCGCTCATGCGGGTTTGCGCCGTGAACGGAATGAAGTTGGCGTTGAGTTCCGCCATGTCGCGGCTGCGGATGCCGTATTTCTCCTTCGCCAGCACCACGATGGAGCGGCCCTCCGGGGTCTCGTCGGCCAGGGAGGCCAGCTGCGCCGCATCCGCGAGTTCCTGTTCGGTCACGCCGCGCACGGTGCGAAACGCCGTCGCCTGCCGGTTGCCGAGCGTGATGGTGCCGGTCTTGTCCAGCAATAACGTATCGACGTCGCCGGCGGCCTCGACCGCGCGGCCCGACATCGCCAGCACGTTGAAGCGCACCAGCCGGTCCATGCCGGCGATGCCGATCGCCGACAACAATGCGCCGATGGTGGTCGGAATCAGGGTCACGAACAGCGCGACTAAAATCACGACCGAAATCTGCCCGCCGGCATAGGCCGCGTAGCTGGGAATCGTCACGGTCGCGAACACGAAGATGATGGTGAGACCCGCGAGCAGGATATTGAGCGCGATCTCGTTCGGCGTCTTCTGCCGCTCAGCACCCTCGACCAGCCTGATCATGCGATCGATGAAGGTCGATCCTTGTGCTGCGGTGATGCGGACCCGGATCCAGTCCGACAATACTTGCGTGCCGCCGGTGACCGCCGAGCGGTCGCCGCCGGATTCGCGGATCACCGGCGCGGATTCGCCTGTGATCGCGGCCTCGTTGACGGAGGCAACGCCTTCGATCACTTCGCCGTCGGACGGAATGTTGTCGCCGGCCTCGACCAGAACGACGTCGCCGACCTTGAGGCTGGTGCCGGACACCAGCCG